>NZ_JBSXPP010000007.1:0-241354 GCF_054073305.1 Mycolicibacterium sp. CBM1
GTCATGATGGCTTCGAATTCGATGGGGGTCAATCGGCCCAAGCGGGCTTGCCTTCGACGGCGGTGGTAGGTGCGTTCTATCCACGTGACGATCGCGATGCGGAGGTCATCGCGGGTGGGCCAGCGTTGGCGGTCGAGGACGTTGCGTTGCAGCAGAGAGAAGAAGCTTTCCATGGCGGCGTTGTCCCCGGCGGAGCCGACCTGTCCCATGGAGCCGAGCATCTGATGGCGCCGTAGCGACCGCTGGAGTTTTCGGGAACGAAATTGGCCGCCCCTGTCGGTGTGCAACGTGCAACCAGCGACTGTGCCGCCGCGGCGGGCTACGGCGGACTCGATCGCGTCAACGGCCAATTGTGAGGTCATCCGCTCAGCGATGGAGTATCCGACAATTCGGTTGGACCACACGTCCTTGACCGCACACATGTAGACCTTGCCCTCAGCGGTCGGGTGCTCGGTGATATCACTGAGCCACAACCGATTTGGTCCCAGCGCAGTGAACTTGCGACGCACCAGATCCTCGTGCGCCGGGGCGCCAGGTAAGCCCTTGCGGCCGCGACGTCTCTTGCCGAACGCACACCACCATTGGTTGATCGAGCAGATCTTCCACACCGTACGTTCACTGACGTTGTGGCCGGCGGCGCGGACCTGATCGAACAACAGCCGGTAACCGAACTCAGGATCCTCGCGGTGGGCGTCGAAGATCGCATTCGCCAAATGCGCCTCGTCGTACTCGGCGTCGGTGACTGGACACGACAGCCAGGCGTAATAGTGCTGGCGGTGAAGCTTCAAGACCCGACACGAGACCGCCACCGGCACCCGGATCGGGGCACCGGCTGCGGCCAGCTCCTTCACGAGCGGGTAGAGCCTTTTCCCGGTAGCGATCCTCGCGCCAGATAGGCCGCCGCCTTGCGCAAGACCTCGTTCTCTTGCTCTAGCAGGCGATTGCGCCGCTTGAGCTCTCGGTTCTCTCGCAGCACATCCGGGGCTGCGACCGACTTCGGGCCTTCATCGGCATCAGCCATACGAAGCCACGAATTCAGCGTGGTCTGGTGAATCCCGAAATCGCGAGCGACCTGCTCCACAGACACCCCAGGGCCACGCTCGCGCGCCACCCGCACCACGTCACGGCGGAACTCCTCGGGGTAGGGCTTAGGCACAACGACATCCTTCCAGCCTGACAGCTCGTCAAGCGATTTCAGATGTCACAGATCCGTTCATCAGCCCCTCCTTCATGTTGGTCTCCCGACAGATTGAGACTCGACGGGGGCCGGAGCCCTCCCGAGGAACGAACCCCCGTCGAGTGGTCTAGTGGCCGCCCTTGGCTGAGTTACAGCGGCGGCATGCAGGTTGACGATTGGTGATCGCGTGGTTGGTGCTATCCCCGTCGCGGTGGTCCCATGTGTCAGCAGGCGCGCCGTCGCACAGAATGCGGAGTGCGCACCGCCCGTGAGGTTTTCCCCATGCTTTGAAGGCGGGGTGTTCCCAGCGGGCGGCGCGGTACTCACGTGTGCATTGCGGACAGCGGGTGCTGTGCGACAGTCGATTACAACCGGGCGTCAGGCATGGGCGTTTCATCGACCACCAGCCGGTGCCGCTGCCCTCCACGACAAATCGTTGAGTGCTCGCGCATTGGCATCGGGCTGGCCGTGGAGTTCGGCATTGACGTTGACGTTGTTGGTGGTGTTGTTGGTGTCGCCCGAACCGATCCCGCGCTCTTTGTCCCGCTTGTCGACCTGCTCGGGGGTGAGCTGGTCGCCGGACTTGTTGCCGGCCACGTTCTGTGCGACGGGTCGAATACCAGCAACACCGCCGAGAATGCGGCCAAACCAACCCCGGGTGGGATCGGCCAGTTGGGATTCGACCGGCAGGAAGGTTTCCATAAGCCCTTGAACCCCAATGCCGACCGCTTGGGCACCGAAGCCGATGGCGCGATTGATTTCATCGATGCCGATCTGGGCCGCCGCTGACGCGGCTGCGCCGCCGCCACCCATTGATCCCGCGCCCGCGGCGAGGCCCGCCGCTGCGCTAGCCGCAGAACCGGCCAGGCCCAAGAGTCCTCCGCTACCGATGCCGATACCGGGTGATGTGGGCATGCCCTGACCGGGCGCGATCCCCATCGACGGCGTGCTGCGGGTACCGGTGGACAGTGCCGGATTCCACGGTGTCGGGTAACCCTGGCCCGGTGAACCCACCATCGGCCCCAGGGGTGTGGGAGTGGTCAGTCCGGGGTTTGTTAGTTGCGGTCCGGTCAGCGGCGCATAGGGGGACGTTTGCGTGCCAGGTGGTGTGATGACACCGGGGGCCGAGATCGCACCGCCAGGAATCGGCGTGGTTGGCGCACTCGGGATCGGCGAATAGCCACCGGGTGCGGTAGTCGTGCCGTCTTGCGGCATGACCCGGCCCAAAACGTCGGGCATAGGTTGCCCAAAGGCGTTCTGCCGAGGCGCAAACGCGCCTAGTAGGCCAGTGCCGGGGCCGGGAGTCCCGTAGGCGCTGGTGACACCGGATAGCGCGCCGAAGACCGGGGCCATGGCCAAGTTAGCCAGGAACTTCGTGATGTTCTCCGCGATTCCGCCCAGCCCCTTGGAGATCCCGAAGTCGTCATCGATCTTCGCGCCGAGCTGTTGCATTCCGTTGGTGAATTTGTCGGCCGAGCTGGACAGCTTGTTGTAGGTGCCGTTCTGCGCCTGAAGTAGTTTGTTCAGGCTCTCGTTGTACTTCCAACCGGCCTCTACGGCCTGCTGGTGTGCGTCAGCCTTATCGGACTGATCCGCCTTCGGATCTCTGTTGGTTGCCGCCTCTTCACGGAGAGCCTTCGCCCAATCCCAACCGGCGCGTTGCACATCGTGGTAATCACTGCTTGCTGCGCCCACCGGTCGGTAATAGTGCTGAGTGAACGCGGGATCGAGAGCGCCGGTTCCGCCGATGCCACGATTGGCGGCAGCAGCATCACTGCCCCAATTCACCGGCGTGCCATCAGGCAACGTCGCCTGCATGTGTGCGCCGTTGAACCCGACGTTGAACGCGCCTGGCATGTACCCCGATAGGAATCCATGGGTGGTAAGCCATTCCGCAGCGTTACCCGTGGACATCTGCCGACCATCAGTCGGCATACCGTCCATGAGATTCACGAGGTCTTCGATATAGCTTGAGCAGTCCTCAAGACCCTTGGTCAGGTCTCCGGTCGGGTCATAGCGTCCCGCCGGAACGTTGGCCAGCAGCGCCGCATCACCGGGATAGCCGCCGGTCGGCATGTTCGGTGGTAGGTAGTTGCGGATGTCCAACCCGGCGTACCGGTCGGCCTCTGCACCACCGCCACCGCGCGAGGACTGCGCGAACGGGTTGGACGCACTCCAGCCGCCGGTTGACTGCAGGCCGAGCACCGACCCGCCCAGCCGGCCAGGAGGGCTCAGTGCCGGCAGGATGGTCGTGGGTTGCGGATCGAAACCGCCACCACCGCCCAGCATTCCGTTCTGTGGTGTGGTGGGCTTGTCGATGAGACCTAGCTGCTCGGCGAATCCCTTGATGCCCTGAAAGGGATTGATCAACAGATTGACGGCATTTTTCAAGGTGTCAAGCGCAGTGTTGATCTTGTCGACGAAGTTCAAGACACCCTTGAAGGCGTCGGCCAGCTCGCGGGTCTCCTGGGCGATACCGGGCAGGAACTCTTTACCGTGGCCCGCCATCGCGAGAAACATCTCACCGGCAGACTTCGCCATGTCGGCCAACTGTGTGATGGCGTCAAGGCCATCCTGCATCCACTGATGAAGCTTCCCGGAGTCGCGGGCATCGCGGATGAAGTTGGCGAATTGCTGGGCGAGATTGGCGGCGCCCTGGCCCAATCCGGGCAGGAAGCTTGAACCCACCGAGGCAATGTCAACGAAGGCTTGGGCAAACGACTTCGCGGCCGGAGCGGCGGCTTGGAACGCCGAACCGATGTTGGACATCGTGTCCCGCAGGGCCGCTTGGGAGTTCGGGTCCATGAGTTGGTCACCGATGCCCTGGAACATCGTGTTGAACGCCTGGGCGATCTGTGTCGTCATCTGCTGGATCGGCTGGGCGTAGGTGCTTCCCAGGTTGGTGAGAATCGGCCCGACGCCGTCGAACAGGGCCTCTTGAGTCGCCCTGCGTAGATCGGCGATCGGGCCATCGACCAAAGCTTTGATGGAGAGCGCAGCATCTGCCGCCGCCGGGGCCAAGTTGGCCAGTGAGCTGGCGAACTTCTCGGGATCGGCCATGTTGTCGAGAGCATCGGAAAAGCCCTGCGTCCCCACCTTCAGCGCAAGGAACCCCGCACCGACAGCCGACAAGGCCGCAGGTATCACGAGAAGCGACTGGCTGGCGGCGGCGGCACCGGAGGCCACCTGGAATAGGCCAGCGCCCATCACAACCAATGCCGCGGGACCGGCGATCTTGCTTAAGGCGCCCATCGTCACACCGAGGCGGGCCAACTGGTCAACGGCTCCCGTCGTGTCGACATTGGGAACCAAGCTTGAACGCTTGTCGCCGTATATCCTCAGCGCGCGGTCATAGTCGGCGCGGGCCTTCGTCACGCGCTTGAGGACGTTGGCTTCGTTGACGCGTTCGCGGATAAGCCTGTTGGTGAGCCGGGTCTCGGTCTCGATCGTCAGCGTGCCGCTCTCGCGTTTGCGATTGAGTTCCCCGGTGACGGCCGAGACGCGCCTGGAAACCGCCTCGTGCTTAACGAGTTCGGCGTTGAGGTTGGCGTGCTTCATCGTTGCGGATTCGGCGGCGTCCGCGACGCCATTCATCGCCTTGCGCATTCGCGGTGCGGCGGTTCTCCCGAAGGTGTCGGCCAGGGCAATTCCCGACTGCTGACCAATTCGGTCCATGTCGCGCTGGAAGTCGCGGCCCACGTCGTTGCGCAGCCGTTCAGCGTCGCGGCGAAGTTCGCGGTCTTGGAGGGCAAGCTTTACGTCAAGGGTGATCGCCAAATCGTCTCCTATCAATGGGAGTGAACGACGTCGCGAGTCGCGTCAGCGAACGTCGGGAAGTTGAGACCCCGCCGCGCGGTCGGCTCTCCCAAAGGGATGGCCGGGCACTGGCCACCGAGCGCAGCCCCCCAGTAGAGGCGTGACGGCGGGGGTTTCCGCGCGAGACCAAGAAAGGATCGACCAGCGCAGCGATCAGAGGAGCTAAACGCTGGAGGAAAGCAACTCGCGGGGAAGCTAGGAGGACCCCGCCCCTGGAGCTGGTAGAAGCAGCTCAACAGGGGCAGGGTCATTCACGCGGACGGCGGACTAACCAGGGAAACACCGTGGCGTGAAGTTAGGTGCGGGTTACATCAACGTGGACAAGGACCCGCTGCCCGTCGAACTCGGCGCGGGCTGTGAATCCGCTGCCTGACCACGAGCCGGCGCGCAACGGCAATGTGATCGCCTTGCCGTCGGGGCTTTCCACGATGATGGCGGTCGGTGTCAGGCCCGAACGCTGTTCGGCGCGGTCGGCTGAACGATTGGCAGCGGTGAGCTGCAGATGGGCTGTCTCTACGCGGGCTGCGGTGGTTCGCCGGATCTCGTCAAGCTTGAGGTCGAGGTCAATGGGAATGGTCATAGTTGTTATTCCTGTCGTTCACGTTTGGCGTTCCGCCGTGCAGCCTTCCGGCTCTCGCGCTTGATCTTGCGGCGAATCTTGCGGTTCTCTATCGCGTCCGCGAGCGCGTGGGCCACTGCGAGGGCCTCGGCCTCGGTGAGCCGGAGTCGGATAGGCTCGGCCTGCTCGTCGTACGGTCCCTCGTACGAGCAGATGGTGACTTGACCGCCGCTACTGCTGGCGCTGATGAGGATTCGATGGTTACCGGAGTCGCAGGTGTCGATATTCAGTCGTACCCCTAGAAATATTTAGTTAGACTAGCTATGCAAACGGCCTAGCTTCTCTAGAGCTGACCAGTGGAGAACAGACACCTTCCCCAGAACCCAACCAACCGCGATAGCGGAACCCGCCCACGGCGCGCCAGCGCCGCTAGCCAGTGCTCCATGCTCCCGGCTGCGGAGCAGCACCCCACGGGTCCTGCTGTACCCATGGGTCCTGCTGTACGTGTTGTTGAACGGCATTGTGGCCCGACGGTTTACCGTCGCCCTGTTCCAACTCTGTTGGGGGTGCACCCCAGCCCTGTTGAGAACCTGCGGAAATGGTGCGATCTGCCCCATTGAGATTGCGGTACAAGGGGGCTGCGGTGCCCCGCTGTGGAAAGCTCCACACGGTTGCACCGGCATTCTTACGCCCGCGCTTGCTTTCGATGACCATGCCTCTGGCCTTCGCCCACCGCAGTGCGCGCTTCACGGTGTCGACCGAGCAACAGCACTCGGCGGCCAACACCTCGTGGCCGGGATAGGCGTCGGTGCCGTCGCCCTTGGCGTGGTCCAACAGCGTGACCAACACGCGGTAGTAGTGCGGCGAGGGGAACTCCACCCGCCACAACGATTTCAGATACTCAAACTTGCTGAACGCCATTCCCCGTCATCCCTGTCGCCTGTCGGCTTCCCTGTAGATCGGTGATGGCGTCGAGCACTGCGGTCAATTCCTCAGTGGACAGCCAGATTTTCGAGTTGCCCTGATGTAGGCAGATGCCGCCGTCGCGGCGTCGTGTCACGTAGATCGGTGGGCCGGGTCGGACGTATATCCTCATTCGTCGGCCACGCCGTGATCCGGCGTCCCACCCCAACGGAACGCGGCCTTGGCGAAGATGTGATGCGCGGGACTGCTCCCGCCCTGCGGACGGTTCGCCTCGTCGGTGCCGTCCTCCACGAAGTGAGCGATCCTGTCCGAGTTCTTGATTCGTAGGCTCGGAAGCCGCCCGCGAGGACTCCGCAGGTTCATCGAAAACGAGTCGATGTAGTGCGTGGGGTTGTCGTCGTCGGGGTCCACCGGACTCTCCCGCTTCATGAAGTCGATGACCTCCCGGCCGACAGCCCTTAGCTCCCTGCGCAATTCCGGCTCACCCTGGACCACAATGGCACGCCGGATCTCGGCCTCGATCTCCTGGCGGCTGCTACTCGCCACGGTCGACCGAACTGACAAACGAGTTGGCCGTATTCAATTCGGCTACCCGCCAAGCGATCTGCTCGTCGGTCGGCTCGGCGATGCCTTGATGCCGCAGCGTCTCCCGCGACATCACTTCGGTGAACTCGTCATCGGTGATCGCGCCGGCAACGCGTTGTTCTGCCGCCCACAAGACGACGTTGGTTGGCTTGCTTCGCCGTTCGCGCACAAGCTTCAACCCGGCATGAGCATCAGCGATGAGCTGGTAAGCGTCGGCGGTCGCCGTCTCTGCCGACACCGTCAGCGGGTTGTTGTGGTCAGCGAGCAGCATGGCGGCCATGCGGGTGGCCAATTCGACGGATTCGAGAATGTCGGCGTCGGTGTAATCACTGAAGTCGGTCACTTGATCCCCATGCCGACGCAAGCCTGAAGAGTGCGGTATTCGATATTCTGCAGGGCGGCAATGGCTTCCAGTCCTGATAGTCCGCGCGCTTCGGCGGCGTGCAATAGCGCCATAGCCAGGCGACGGCGGCGGCGGTAACGCTGTTGGTTGACGCGGTCGCAGGTCTTGCAGCCGCCGTTCGTGTAAATGTCGTCATGTCCGCATGACATAGCCGACCTCCTAATATTGGTTCGATGGTGTGCACAGAGTTTTCGTGCAAAAAATTTTGGGGATTCTCTCCACTATCGGGTTGAGCTATAACAGCAGGTCATTTCGACTTTCTCGCGTAAGCCGCCTTTGCTGATTCCCGGTCGCACTGTTTGCACCAAGACCGCATTCCGTCTGAATTACGTTTCTCAGGACCGAAATACTTGTTGAGCTTGATCAAGTTGCAACGAGTACAGCGTTTGCCCAGTGTCGGGTCCCGCGTGTTCTGTCCCAACGGCGGGATGTCCTCGTAGGTGGCGCCCCAGTCGTCTTCGTCGCCAACATGGCGAGTCATCTTCTGCCGTTCCCGTATCCCTACCGCGCCCCAAGTCCCCGGTGGCGTATTCGGGTCCTCGCGGTCCCTAGCCCGCACGTTGCCGTCGTGGCCGTCGCACAACGACGGCGTCACGTACGCCATATCGCCGGGGTCGATCAGGATCGAATATGCCGAATCCTGCGTATCCCAATCATTTCGAGGGTCGTACAGCCGAAGCTCATCCCGCAAGATCTGGCCGGATTCGTACTGCACCTTCTCGATGTCCCGGTCGATGCTGCGCGTGTTCTCGCCGACGTCCTTGGCCAGCCACTCGTTGGCTGCAGCCTCTAGCGTGTTGTTCTTGCCGTGGATGAATTGTAGGAGCTTCGGGTCGCGCACCGGGTCGGCACCCGTCAACGGGACGACGCCTGTCGCCGCTCTAGTTCGTCGGCGGCTTCCAGAAGTGCTCGTGCATGAGCACGTAGGTGGTCGGTGGAATACACGACGCCTTCGGTCGAACGGCTGACCGGCCACGGCAAACCGGTGGGGTCGCAGCGGTGCCAGCCGTCGACGGCTACGTAGCCTCCGCAGGTCGCACACGACGCGATACGCGGCGCGGCCCCGCGCTTGGGGGCCTGCCGATAATCGCCGCCAGCACCCTCGGCCCCCTGCCGGCGCCTCTCGCGCAGTGCTTCCCCGGCAGCATGGGCGGCGGCGAAGAGTTTGTCGGCGCGCTTGCCCAAGATCAGCTTGCCCGCCGTGCCGGTGTCCTCGGATGGTTCGTCGTGGTCGGCCCACGGATCGCGATGCGGTTCGGGAGTCAGCGCGGCGTCGATGTTGTTGTTCGGCTTCATCAGGCACCGTCGTACAGGGTGTCTGCCGCTACTTCCAACGGGGTTCCCGACCAGAAGCTTCGCACGATCAAGTCCGTTTGGAAGTCGCCGTAATGACGCTCGCACATCGGCAGTTTGATCTGGTCGACTTCCCCGAGCGTGACCCGGTAAACCACGTAGGCCGAGTCCTCTGGGCACCCGTCGCAGGCTTGTGGATCGTGGCCCACATAATCGAGACCGCAATCACAATCGCACCAGCAGCATTGGATACCCGGCTCGGCGTAGTCCGTGATCATGGTGACGGCATCGGTCCGTGAGGCGGCTAGGTCTATCGCCGCCGCGAGCCGCTGGTCACCGTAGGCACGTTCCCCCGGATTGAGTCGGCGGGTCATCGGGCACCGCCTACGCCCTGGCAACGCGCGGATGCTGCGGTGAGACCCGAGGGATTGTCGTCGTCCTCTGTGCCGGTCTTGCGGAAGATCGCCAGCGCCGCTTGCACGTCGTCGGGTGTCATGACCCACTCGCGGCCCAGCTTGACGCCGGGGATCTCCCCCCTGCTGAGGCGGCGGCGTATCCAGTCCTCGGACGGGAACGGCGGGACAAGGTCTGAGAGCCGATAAGCGAGCGGCTCAATGAATTTGGTATCGGTCATGGGCATGACAGTAGGACCGGTACGGGACAGTTTCGCGCGTGTCGCCGGTGCTCGCGGGGGCTGCGGCCGCAGTTTCCGCAGGACGAGCGGAGGGAGCGCGTTGCCGGCGCGATCACCACAAGTAGTGGTTCTCCGGCGCGTGGCCACCCGCTACAGATAGTAGGCCTGGTTGTGGAAGTACCCCATGTTCTGGTTGACCTACAAGGCCTCGTGGTTCTCCATCATGTCGGGGATGCCCATGCCCTTCTCGTTGTTCCTGGCGTCCTCCGGTACCTACTTGCCACCCAGCGCGGCAGCCATAGCGTCGGCCACGCCCGCCCCGGCAGTCCTGTCCAAGTGGCCATATCTGTCGATGGTCGTCTTGATGCTCTCGTGGCCAAGGTGAACTTGGATCGCGGGCAACGGGATGCCGGCGGCGATCAACCACGACACACAGGTGTGGCGGAGATCATGGACGACCGGCCTCTTGCCCAGCGGCTTGCCGTCGACCTTCGCCCTCTCGACAGCCGGGTACCAGGTGTTCTCGCGCCACGTATAGACGAACAGCGGCTTCCCACGGGTGTTGGTGAACACGTACTCCCCGGAGTAGTCCAACGCGTCCAACACGTGCTTGGGGACGTTGATCGTCCGGCGGGACTTCGGTGTCTTCGGCGGACCCATCTTGTAGCCGCCACTGGGTTGCTTCTTCCATGCTTGCCGGACGTGGACGGTGTTGTCCTTCCGGTTGATGTGGGCCGGGGTCAGCGCGGTGGCTTCCGAGAACCGCATCCCCGAGGTCACGAGGAAGTCGGCAAGCGGCTGTTCACGCTCAGGCAACTCATCCCTGATGGCGCGGTATTCGTCCCGTTCGAGGAACGTCATCTCGCGCTCGGCCTTCTCCGGACCCTGCCGGGACCGCGGGAGTCGAATCCCTTCGCACGGACTGGCGGAGATTTTGCCGGCCATCACGGCTGTCTTGAGCGCCCCGGCCAAAAATCCGTGCTTATTCGCGACCGTCTTCGGACTGCCCTCCAAGCCGTTGACCCACGCCGCCACGTCGTCGCGGCCAAGTGAGGCGAGCGGCATCGCTGAGAGCGGCTTGAGGTCACGCTCGGCGTATCGCCGGTACTCGTGCCGAGTTCGCGGCTCGATGCCCGTCAAGTGTTCGATGTAGTGGTCGAGGTACTGGCCTACGGTCTGCCCCTTGGGCGCGGCCTTCGAGACGTGCTCGGCCATCCCCAAAGCGAGACGAGCGCGTTGAGGACCGACGGTGTTGACGAGATCGCGGAACTGCTCGGCCTTCGCCTTATCGGCGAAGGACGCCGACGTTTGTTTGCCGTCATAGATATACAGGACCGCCCAAGAGATGCCGCCGTCCTTGCGTTCACGCTTGCGAATTGATGCCACGCGCCGATCTTAGACCTTCCAACCGATTGACACGGCCATTGACACCGAAATTGTAAGGTCTCTAGCTGCACATTTAGGGCCAACAATCGGGATGTAGACCCGCATGACGCGAGATTAGCCGCCGTTCTCCGGGTCCCCGAGCAGGGTCGACACGTAGTCGTCGACGTAGGTCGCCAGCTCCCGCGGCGGCCGGTGGTAGTTGCCCAGCATCGGCCGCTTGGGCAACTCCACCTTGGGGTGGATGATCTCCTCGTAGTCGATGCCGTCGAGCAGGTGCGCGATCATGTTCAGCCGCGCGTGCTTCTTGTCGTCGGACTCCACCACGAACCAGGGGCTGGCCGGTACGTCGGTATGCACCATCATCTGGTCCTTGGCCCGGGAGTACTCCTCCCATCGGTAGACCGATTCCAGGTCCATCGAGGACAGCTTCCAGCGCCGTAGCGGGTCGTTGCGGCGGGACTTGAACCGGCGCAGTTGCTCATCATCGGAGACGGAGAACCAGTACTTGCGCAAAATGATGCCGTCGTCGATGAGCATCTGCTCGAAGATCGGGCACTGTCGCAGGAACAGCTGGTGCTCCTGCGGTGTGCAGAATCCCATCACCAGCTCGACGCCCGCGCGGTTGTACCAGGATCGGTCGAACAGCACGATTTCGCCGCGTGCCGGCAGATGCTCGATGTAACGCTGGAAATACCACTGCCCGCGTTCCCGTTCGGTGGGTGCCGGCAGCGCGGCGATCCGGGCGACCCGAGGGCTGAGGTACTCCGTGATGCGCTTGATGGTGCCGCCCTTGCCGGCGGCATCGCGGCCCTCGAAGACGACCACCACCCGCGCACCCGTGGCTTTCACCCACTCCTGCAACTTCACCAATTCGGTTTGCAGCCGGAACAATTCGGCCTGGTAGACGTCTTTGGGGATCTTGCGGTTGATCCCCGCTTCGGCTTTGGGATCGGGCTCGGCCGGGGCGTCGCTGTCGGGATGGGCCTTGCTCATCGGCAGATAGTACGTCTACTGCGCCGCCTCGAGCAGCTCGTCGAGAGATTCGGCGAGCAGAGCGGGAAGAACGTCGACGTCGCTCATCGCGTCACGGTCGGCGTGGATGCCGAAATACAGCATGCCGCAATATGACGTGACGCCGATCGCCAGCACCTGGTTGTGCAGCAACGGCGGAACGGCGTAGGTCTCCAGCACCTTCGTCCCGGCGACGTACATCTGGGCCTGCGGCCCAGGCACGTTGGTGATCAGCAGATTGAACTGGCGTGCCGAGAACTGGGTCGCCACCCGGGTACCCATCGCGTGCAGCGTGGGCGGCGCGAAGCCGGACAACGTGACGATCGTGCGGGCATCCACCAAGCTGGCTGCCGCCGAATGGGATTCGGTGGTGTGTGCGATCTGCGACAGCCGCACCACCGCATTGCCTTCTCCCACAGGCAGGTCCACCAGGAACGGCGCGACCTCGCTGATGGCCTGCCCCGGCCCGGAGGAGGCGTCCAGGTCGGCCTCGGGGTACACCGATGTCGGGGCCATCGCCCGCACCGTCCGGCTGGTCGACACCGGCTCCCCGCGCGAGAGCAGCCAGTTGCGCAACGCGCCGGCGATCACCGCCAGCACCACGTCGTTGACGTCGCAGTCGTAGCGCGAGCGCACCCGCCGGTAATCCGCCAACGAGCCGGTGGCCACGGTGAAGCGGCGGTTGCGCGAAACCTTGGTGTTCAGCGGGCTGTCGGGCGCGGTGCCACGGGCAACCGTCCGCGCGACATCGGTCATCCGGCGCACCAGGTCGGCCAGTTCCCCGCTATTGGTGACAACGTCGCTGATCGTCGACTGCAACGCCTGCAACTGCATGGTCGGGCGCGCCAGCCACTCACCGACAGCGCCGATAAGTAGTTGGCCGTTGGTGGGCTCACGCCCGGGGACCCAGATGTCCTCCCCGAACGGCGGCGGCTTGGGGGAACGGTCGGCGATGACATGGCCGATCTCCAACGCACTCATGCCGTTGACCAACGCCTGATGGGATTTGGTGTAAAGCGCGATCCGGTTCTTGGCCAGCCCCTCGATCAGGTACATCTCCCACAGCGGGCGGGACCGGTCCAGCGGTCGGGAGCCGAGTCGGGCGATGAGATCGTGCAGCTGCGCGTCACTGCCGGGCGACGGCAAGGCGGAGCGCCGCACGTGGTAGGTGATGTCGAAATCGGGGTCGTCGACCCACACCGGCCGCGCCAGTCCCAACGTCACCTCGCGGATTTTCTGGCGATAACGCGGGATCTGGGGTAACCGCCGCTCGACGGTTTCCAGCAGCGCGTCGTAGCTCAGCCCGGCACGGGGTTTACGCAGGATCGACAGGGACCCGACATACATCGGCGTCGCGGTGTTCTCCTGGTGGTAGAACGACGCGTCCGATGCCGACAGCCGTGTCACCATCCTGCGGCATTCCCCTCGTCTTCCATCCCCGACTCCGTCTCGACACGGTAACTGCCGAGCACCCGGGACCGCATCACGGGTGCACACACGATTGCCGGGACTGTGCCATCATTTCGCCAACGGTTCGCCCCTCTCCGGCGGCCCGGTCCCCTATCGACCGATCACCGGAGAATGCCCATGTCCTGTGTCGTCCCCGTTATCGACTACGAGTCGCCCACGCAGGGCACAACATCGGAGCACATGGCGCTGCCGCGAGCCCACGGCAGTCGGCCGCGCAGCCCCCAACCGCCCCCGACGCCGCCGCAGCGCGGCGCGGGTGGATTCGCCGACGCGGTGCTGCGCAGGGTGCTCGAGGTGATCGACCGGCGTAGGCCGCTCGCCCACCTGCGGCCGCTGCTGGCGGGCGGCTTGGTGGACTCATTGCTGCCGGTGATCGCCGGGCATGACGGCCGCGGCGCGGCGCGGCTACGCCGGATGCGGGTGCAGCCGGTCGGCACCGACGGGAGTGCCGCCGAGGTGGCGGCGACCTACACCCGCGGCGAACGACTCCACGCCATCGCGTGCCGCATCGAGCAGGTCCTCACCCCGACCGGCCTGCGCTGGCAGGTGGTCGCCCTGCACATCGGGTAGCGGTCAGCC
Organism: Mycolicibacterium sp. CBM1; assembly: GCF_054073305.1. Lineage (NCBI taxonomy): Bacteria > Bacillati > Actinomycetota > Actinomycetes > Mycobacteriales > Mycobacteriaceae > Mycobacterium > Mycolicibacterium sp. CBM1. Next base: position 13,838 of record NZ_JBSXPP010000007.1, read on the forward strand.
GCGACGCAGCGACCGGCCTTCCTTGGACTGGCGTCGAGCAGCCTCACGGCGCTCCTTGCGCGTGCCGCCGCCGGCCGGCGCAGCATGCTTGCCGCCACCGTTGCGCTTGACCTCCGCCGAGCCGTCTTCGGCCGGACCGCTGTAGGTCAACTGCCGAGAGTCCTCGTCGTCGATGCCCTTGGCTCGCAACGCCGGAGCCGGTTCCTGCTGCTGGGCGGCCAGGTCGGCCAATCCCTGCGGGGTCTGGACCGGGGCCACCGTCGGAGCCTGCGGCGTCGCCTCGACCTGGACGTTGAACAGGAAGCCGACCGACTCCTCCTTGAGGCCTTCGAGCATGCCCACGAACATGTCGTAGCCCTCGCGCTGGTACTCGACTAGCGGATCGCGCTGGGCCATGGCGCGCAGGCCAATGCCTTCCTTGAGGTAGTCCATCTCGTAGAGGTGCTCGCGCCACTTGCGGTCGATCACGTTGAGCAGCACGTTGCGTTCGAGCTGACGCATGGCGCCCGCACCGGCGAGGGCCTCGATATCGGCTTCTCGTTGCGCATAAGCCTTTTCGGCGTCCTCGATCAGGGCGTCGAGCAGCTCCTCGCGAGTCAGCTCGCCGGGCTCGCCGACGGCGTCGGAATCGAGCAGGTCGTGGTGGTCGATGCCGACCGGGTAGAGCTGACGCAGGGCGGTCCACAGCTGCTCGAGGTCCCAGTCCTCGGCGTAGCCCTCGGCGGTGGCGCCGTTGACGTAGGCGGTGATGACGTCGACGAGCATGTCGTGCGCCTGCTCCTGCAGGTTCTCGCCCTCCAAGATCCGGCGGCGCTCGGCGTAGATCACCTTGCGCTGCTGGTTCATCACCTCGTCGTACTTGAGGACGTTCTTGCGAATCTCGAAGTTCTGCTGCTCGACCTGGGTCTGCGCGCTCTTGATGGCGCGGGTGACCATCTTGGCCTCGATGGGCACGTCGTCGGGCAGGTTGAGCCGGGTCAACAACGACTCGAGCGTGGCGCCGTTGAACCGCCGCATGAGCTCATCACCCAGCGACAGGTAGAACCGCGACTCGCCCGGGTCGCCCTGGCGGCCGGACCGACCGCGTAGCTGGTTGTCGATACGACGTGACTCGTGGCGCTCGGTGCCCAACACGTACAGGCCACCGACCTCGATGACGTGCTCGGCTTCCTCGGCGGCTTGGGCCTTGATCTTCGGCAGTTCCTCGTGCCAGGCGGCCTCGTACTCGTCGGGGGTCTCGATCGGGTCCAGGCCACGTTCGCGCAGGTGCTTGTCCACCAGGAAGTCGACGTTGCCGCCGAGCACGATGTCGGTTCCGCGGCCGGCCATGTTGGTGGCCACCGTGATGGCGCCGCGGCGGCCCGCCTCGGCGATGATCCCGGCTTCCTGCTCGTGGTACTTGGCGTTGAGCACGTTGTGCGGGACGCGCCGCTTGGTGAACTGGCGCGAGAGGTACTCCGAACGCTCGACGCTGGTGGTGCCGATCAGGACCGGTTGGCCCTTCTCATAGCGCTCCGTCACGTCGTCGACAACGGCGATGTACTTGGCTTCCTCGGTCTTGTAAATGAGGTCGGTCTGATCCTTGCGAATCATCTCGCGGTTGGTCGGGATCGGGATCACGCCGAGCTTGTAGATCTCGTGCAGCTCGGCGGCCTCGGTCTCGGCGGTGCCGGTCATGCCGGCGAGCTTGTCGTAGAGCCGGAAGTAGTTCTGCAGCGTGATCGTGGCCAGCGTCTGGTTCTCGGCCTTGATCTCGACGTTCTCCTTGGCCTCGATGGCCTGGTGCATGCCCTCGTTGTAGCGGCGGCCCAGCAGCACGCGACCGGTGAACTCGTCGACGATCAGGACCTCGCCGTTGCGGACGATGTATTCCTTGTCGCGCTCGAAGAGCTCCTTGGCCTTCAGCGCGTTGTTGAGGTAGCTGACCAGCGGCGAGTTGGCGGCCTCGTAGAGGTTGTCGATGCCGAGCTGGTCCTCGACGAATTCGACGCCGATCTCGTGCACACCGATCGTGCGCTTCTTGATGTCCACCTCGTAGTGGACGTCCTTCTTCATCAGGGGGGCCAGCCGGGCGAACTCGGCATACCAGTGCGAGGCACCATCGGCCGGACCGGAGATGATCAGCGGGGTACGGGCCTCGTCGATGAGGATCGAGTCGACCTCGTCGACGATCGCGTAGTTATGCCCGCGCTGGACCATCTCCTCGACCGAGTGGGCCATGTTGTCGCGCAGGTAGTCGAAGCCGAACTCGTTGTTGGTGCCGTAGGTGATGTCGGCGGCGTAAGCGACCCGGCGTTCGTCCGGGGTCAGGCCGGACAGGATGACACCGACGTCCAGGCCGAGGAATCGGTGCACCCGGCCCATCCACTCGCTGTCGCGTTTGGCCAGGTAGTCGTTGACCGTGACGACGTGCACTCCGTTGCCGGACAGGGCGTTGAGGTAGGCGGGCAACACACAGGTCAGGGTCTTTCCCTCACCGGTCTTCATCTCGGCGACGTTGCCGAAGTGCAGGGCCGCTCCGCCCATCACCTGGACGTCGAAGTGCCGCTGGGACAGCACTCGCCAAGCCGCCTCGCGGGCGACGGCGAAAGCCTCGGGGAGCAGGTCATCGAGGCTTTCGCCGTCAGCAAAGCGCTTCTTGAACTCGTCGGTTTTGGCCCGCAGCTCGGCGTCGGAGAGCTTCTCTACGTCGTCGGACAAGGTGTTGACATAGTCAGCCACCCCCTTGAGGCGCTTGACCATGCGACCTTCGCCAAGACGCAGTAACTTCGACAGCACGTGTTCCCCTGGAACTATCGGAGGGGGTTTCCCTCGTGGATGGAGGCGTGGGCGCCTCCCATCCTAGGTGACGCGCTGGTCGAGCCACCGCTACGTCGATCAGGCCAGCCGGATCACCCCGTAGTCGTAGGCGTGACGCCGGTAGACGACGGTCGGGCGATCGGTCTCCTTGTCCTGGAACAGGAAGAAGTCGTGGCCGACCAGCTCCATCTCATAGAGCGCGTCGTCGACGGTCATCGGCTTGGCAGGGTGCTCCTTGGTCCGCACGATGCGGCCGGGTTCGTGGTCGTCGACGGCCACCGGCGGGGCGACGGCTTGCTCCGGTTTGAAGACCTCGGCGATGTCGACTGGTGCCGCGACCGCGGTGGCCTCGTGCAGGGATACCGGCCGCTTGTCGCCGTAGTGCACCTTGCGCCGGTCTTTGGTGCGTCGCAGCCGGTTTTCAAGTTTGTGTACGGCCGCCTCGAAGGCGCCGTAGAAGCTGTCGGCACAGGCTTCACCGCGCACGACCGGCCCGCGCCCCCGCGCGGTGATCTCGACGTGCTGGCAGTTCTTGCGCTGGCGGCGGTTGCGTTCATGCTCGAGCTCGACGTCGAAGCGGTAGATCGAGCGGTCGAACCGCTCGAGGCGAGCGAGCTTCTGGGCCACATAGACGCGGTAGTGGTCGGGGATCTCGACGTTGCGACCACACACCTGAACTTCGGCGTTGGCCTCTTCGACGGCCTCTTCGACATGATCGTCTTCGTCAGTCAACAGCTGACCGGAAGTCACGGATTCGATTGACATGCTTGACAACTCGTTTCTGTTACGGGTTGCACGCACTGGGGCGTGCCGGCCTGTCTTCGATAGCTGCGCCGACAGGATGGGGCACGAATCTCACTTGCCGGCGCCAGGGGTCGAAAGACCTCACCTCCTACCGTGCTCGGCGAAGTGGCGGCCCCATGGGCTGGGCCGCCCCCATGATGTTCACGGGGTGTTGGTGCCGACGGTAGTCGTTGTTCACTGGCGCGTGCCACCTTTTCCGCCCACCTGTTTCCAAGTCTTTCGACCCTTGTTACAACGGACCATTAGCCGACTAAGGGCCTACGCGGTTCAGGCGTTTGCGAGCGACAGCACCGCCGTCACGGTCGCCCCCGCGCGGTGCAGGGTTCGCACTGCTTCCCGGGCTGTCGCGCCGGTGGTGACGATGTCGTCCACAAGCAGAATCTCGCCGGTGACGGCGCGGCGCAGTTTCACCCGGCCGGAGAGGTTGTGTTCACGCGCGGTGCTGGTGAGGCCGACGGAATCCCGGACGAAGGCGCGGGTGCGCAGGGCCTGGACGACGGCGATCTCGGGATGCTGCTCGGTGGCCGCGCCAGCGATCCGTGTGACCGGATCTCCCCCGCGCCGACGGGCCGCCGAGGCGCGGGTGGGTGCCGGGACGACGGTGATCGGCGTGTCGACGATTCCCCAGCTGAGCAGCTGGTGGATGCCGAGGGCCAGGGCTCGGGCCAGCGGGGCGACGAGGTCGCGGCGGCCGTGCTCCTTGAGCGCGACGATAGCCTGCCGGCGCGGGCCGGCGTAACGCCCGAGGGAGAAGACCGGCACGCCGGGGTCGGTGCGCGCGGTGACCAGGTGCGGCTCATCGGTGTGGACTTTGAGCGTGGCGGCGCAGGTGTCGCACCACTTGGTCGACGGGGCGCCGCAACCTCCGCATTCGAGCGGGAGGATGAGGTCGAGCATGGTTCTGAGTGTGGACGTTCTGGGTGACAGCGCGGCTGCACTGTCCACAGGGAAGCTCGGCCCGATATCAGGCGCCGAGCTCGGCCAACGACACCGCGACGTAGGGTCCGCTGGGATTGATCACAAGCCCGCCATAGCCTTCGCTACGAGCGATTTCCGCGACTTTGGCGGTCGTGCTCGCCATGACGGCATCCGCCGGATTGAACACGAAGAGCCCCGGCGATCCATCGGGCATCGCGGTCGCGTGGGGGGGTGATCCTTCCCGGCTGGGATGTTTCGTCGACCGCGAGCAGCAGCGGGCCGTCCCGCTTGAGCAGGTCGAGCACCGTCTGGCGATCAACGAGGCCGGCGGCCAGGTCGACAGACGCCTGCTTCAGGGGTTCGTTGCGCGGATTGCGCAGGGCGAAGTCGATCTCCGCGGCGGAGATGGCACACGTCGGGCCCGCAGGGTCGATGTACAGCCACGCGTTCTGTTGGGATTTCGCGAGTTCGAGCACACCGGTGGCCGGATTCACCATGGACATGGTGTGTGCACCCGGCGGGTGAAGCCGCGCAATCTCCTCACTGCGGGTAAAGGCGACAAGCGCACTCTTTCCGTCCGGCCCAGTACCCCCGCGGATCTGCAAACGTGAACCGGCCGCGAAGTTACCTGCTATCGGCGCATCCGATCCGGTCGTGTCCAGCAGCAGACCACCGAACATGCACGACCGCAACACGTCAAAAGCCGTCGCTTGATTCGGTTGTGCGGCAAAGGATGCGACAGCATTGCGGACGATGGTGTTGTCTACCAGTTTCATTTCCGACCTTCCGCGTGGTCGCGTAGCGCCCCCTAACTTGTTCTTCAGCCAGGCGTGCGAGCGCCGAAAGTGCGTGGGCACGCGTCTCATCTCGATCTGTCACTGACATCTCATGCCTGGGGCGGCCGGAATGCGAATCGGCCCGGAGTGTTGACCACGACAGCGGGGCGTGCCAATGAACTCGTGATCTGTTGGATGACAGCTTGTTTCAGAGCCGCTGAATCGGCGGGCAATCCGGGCGCATCCCCTGGCTCGGCGAGGAGCACCACACTGTCCGACAGCCCGGGGACATCGACTGAGCCGGCGAGAAGGAGCAACGTTCCGGGGAGCATGGCGATCTCCTGCTCTTCGCGATACCGCGCGAACGGCGCCACAAGACGACCGCTGATGCTGACAATCGCGGCTAGCCATTCGGCGGTGAAGTTCTCGCTGGCAACGCGCGGATCCATTGAAGTAGGCAGAATCCCACTGAGGGTGAAGGATGAACTCGGTTTGGGTCCAGCCATGCCTCGGTATGTGATTGCCGGCATTGCAGGCAGACGCGAAAGCGTTGTCACGATGTCGTCTGCCACGCGTCAATCCTTTCCGGCCGCATCGATAGCAGCGAGGGTCGCTGCCACCGCTCTGTCGACAAATTCTGGTCCACGCGCTTCGCCGTGAATATCCCATTGCCAGCTTCCGACGTAAGTGACTTCATCTCGCTCGTGGCCGGGAAAGCCGATCTGCACGACTTCCACATCACGACGCGGAGCGGGCGGTAGCAGGAGCCCACGTAACAGTGCAATGACCACTTCAGGTGAGTTACCTACATAGTTGACGGGACCGCCCAAGATCTGGACTAGGTATTCCCGAGGCGGCCCGTCACCAGGGTCGCTTCGGTCCGCGGAAACCCTGACGGACAGGCGATCCATACTGATAACCACGCCATTTTCCACCCCTGAAGTGGGTTGATCTAGCGAAGCGATTCCCGTCGCCAGTATCGCAACTCGCGCAGAAGGGCGACTTCCCAACGAGTACTTCGGGGGACAACCGCCGTTCTCCCATTTCCGCCTGTACGGCCGCCTCATTCCTTCGCCCTTGGTCAGATGGCGTCCCAGCCACTCTGCAATCGAGACAGGTGAATCTAGTCCTACAGAATCTGTCATTTAGCTTGCCTCATAACAATTCTCACGATACCGTCCCCGCCGGTTGTCCGCGCCAACACTTCGAAGCTTGAGCCACGAGGGAACAGGACCTCAGATTCGTCCGCGAACTTCGACAGCGGGCTGATAGCTACTCCGTCGTCTCCGACAACTTCTATCAAAGTGGGTGTCTCACCCGGTCTTGCGCCTCTCGCGAAAGACTCTGCCACAAAAGAGTCAGTGGTCGTGCTCATATATCCCGGGTCATGGAAGATCTGTCCCTCGTGGAGTCGAGCAAGCAGGGAGTCCGACGCTCGCATTCCCCGCCACGTCGTTGACGTCAGGTCTGAGGGGTCAGCGCGGTACGGGGGCAGCGCAGCCAGCCCGTCATCCGTATCCCTGATCCGGTCTTCCCAGATCACTCGCTGTTCCGACGTCATATCGGCGACAGACCGCGCGCCGAGCAGGTCTTGCTGTTCCAAGTCCAGTGAATCCGCTTCACGCAGATAGGGATTCATTCCCTGGAAAAGTTCGGAACTGTAGTTATAGACTCCCCCGACACCTTCCGGAGAGATCTGTGGATATCTCTCCGAAACCTTCTCCGCCCATTCGTCAAAGCGTTCCGGATCGACTGCCCCGCTGGGCATGCGGTACTCGTTATTGATATCGGTCAGATCCGGCAGTTGATGACCAGTAACGCCGTGGTTTTCCGGCGGATCGTGTAGACCAGTATGTGGCGGGTTGTTCGGTTGATGATCATCCGAACCGCCTCTGCTCCCGCCACCGTCGTGCAGACCCCCTCCCTCGCTGTGAACAGCGCCACCCGGTGGTCCGACACCACCGCCATTTTCCATGCCGTCAGCCCGAAGACTTGGTCCCTGGGTCGTAGGCGCTGAAGATTGTCCGAAGGAAGGCGCGCTCGAAGCATGACTTGCTTCACCTGTCGACGCATGTCGAGGCGCAGCTATCTCGGAACTCCCACGCGCCGAGCCAATTTCACCCTTCGGTACTTGGGCACCCTCGGGTGTATGCGTAACCGGCGGCGAGACCGGTTCAGCTGACGCCGGAGCCGAGGTCGGTTTCCCAACCGCCGGAGCTGGATCGTGAGCCGCGGGTTCGCGCGCAACCGGCGGCACGGTCTGCTTCGAGGCGTCCGGGAGCGATTGCGGAGCACCACCTTTCGGAGTGTCCGTCGGCGCGGGGGTTGGTGAGTCCGCAATGTCATCGAGCCGCGCTTTCACACCGCCGGCGGCGTCCGCCACCCCCTCCAAGCGGCCCGCAGTAGTGCCCATCGCAGCGACTTCACCGGCAGCACGTTCACCGGCGGCGAACTCACTCCGCGCTGCTGCACCCTCGGTCGCCCGCACTCCGGCACCAGCCTTCGCCGCCGCGCCGCCGGGCACGATCGCGGTACCGACGTCGAAACCCAGCTCGCCAAGACCGATGAACGGTCGATCGCTGTTGACGATGTCGTCGAAGTGGGTGACGTCCTTGAGCGTCTCGACAGTGCCCTTTGGGTCGGCCGCGAACGCGGTGGGCATGGTCAGCGGGTTGAGTGCCGACGCCGACTTGCTCAAGCCCTCCAGGGTTTCCCAGGTGCCCTTGGGATCACCGATCGGGTCGAGCGTCGCGATACCACCGACAGTGTTGATGCCACCCTTCGCGATCCCGACACTCGCGTCGGTAATGGCATCGTTGATGTTGGCCACAATCCGGCCCGCGTCCTCACCCAGATAGTGGACCAGTTCGCCGCGAGTCACGGTTTCCATCGCGCGCGAATAGTTCTCGATGCTGTTGACGAGCATCCCGATGGCTTCCTTGCGGGCGGCGGATTGCCTGCGGTGGTTGGCCAGGACAGCTTTGATGTCGTCGGCGACCTGCTGGATCTTCTCCTCGACATCACCGGTCACCAGCTCGACGACAGTTCCCAGAATGCCCTGGTCCATCACCGAGCCGACCACCGATTTCAGTGTGTCGAGAAGGCTGCGAACCGCGTTCTGAGTGGTCTCGACATCCGTCGCGAAGTTGTTCAGCTCACCAGCGAGGGCCTGCGCCTGTCCCGCGAGCGAAGACATGGCGGTGCCGATATCGCGCACCGCCGCCTTCATTTTCTCCTTCTCCGGCATCTGCTGGGCATCGATGACGCCGTATGCACCGGCATTGTCGGACGTCACGTTGTAGAGCGGCGCGGCGAATGCACTCCACGCCATGGCGGCGCTGCGCATCTCATTCGGTTGACCGTTGGGCCAGAAGTCCCCCACCAAGGCCTCGACCAGACTCCACAACAGCGGTGCCGCAACCCCAGGCCCGTTGACATCAGGACCACCGGATGGCGCCGAGTACATTGCAGGCGAGACCGGCGCCGGCAACGGTACCGCGCCCCCGCCGATGTCGGCGGCGGCCTCGGCGCGGGAGTAGTTCGCCGCCGAGCCCTGGATCCGATACCCGGCGTTGTGCAACGCATTGACCCCGGCCGTGACCGCCTCCACTACAGCTCTGGCCGAGTCCCGATAAGCGACTCCGAACGACGATCCCGCCGCGTCCTGACCAGTGTTGGCGTTGAAGCCCACCGTCAAGGCGCTCAGCGCAGCTGCCAGCCCATCACCGATCCCGGCGACGGACACCCCGGCGCCTGACAGCGCCGCCGGGGCGACCTGCAGTGACACTGATGTCACCCCCAGGTGTTGAGGTTCGCCTCGACGGCTTTCGAATAGGACGTGTGGGCATGATCTCCGGCAGAACGTAGCTGCCCCAGCGCTGTCCGCATCATGTCCGCCCCCTGCTTCCACTGCTCGTGGGCTGCCGCATGCGCCGTACTGGCCGCCCCCTCCCACGTCGCGTGCAGGTTGGCCACCACGGAGTCACATTCCTCAAGCATGGAGTCGACCAAAGATTGATACGACGTCATCCGCTCGAGGATGTCGGCCAGCCGGTCGAGATCTACCGAAAATGCATCAGCCATGGCCGAGGCCCCGCAACCGCGTCGCCGATGCCTGCTCCTGCACTTCGAACACCCGGCCCACCTGGCCGACATTCTCCGCAATGACCGCCAACGCGCGCTGCACTTTGCTAGCGCCTTCGTGCCATTGCCGCCAGGCCGTGGCATACGAACCACCGGCCGACCCCTGCCAAGACGCCAACATCTCCGTGACCTCGGAGTTGAGATCCCTCAGTCCCGCTTGCAGGTGCTGCGCCCCCGCGCTCAGCGACTCACACGCCGCCGCCAGCACCGCCGGTTCGACCCGCAGCTCCCCACTCACAGAGCAAACGCTACCGGCTTGACAATCGGTCCACAATTCACCCGATTGACCAGTGCATCAAGCCAGCTTGGCCAGCAACGGCGCCGATCTCCGGCTACTTCGTCTCAGCCTGGAAGCACCGGCACCGTGCCGGGCACCATGAAAGGCCTTACCTCCGACCAGGACTGGCCGTTCTCAGCGCTGGTCCCGGACAGCTGCAGCACCCCGCGCGCATCGGCGATGTACACCGCTGCGGGGTTGGCCGCGACGGCGGTGACCGGCATCGCGACGTTGCCGCCCGGCCCGTCGGAGTTCACCCCGTCGAGATTGACGTAGGACACCGGATGATCCCGGTCGGTCCGCGTCACGACGATGTCGTCGCCGGTGCGCCAGGACAGCGACACCACCGACGAACCCAGGCCGAAACCGAGCCGGCGCGGATATGTCAGCGCGAATTCGCCGACGGGCGTCTGCTCGACACCAGCGAGAATCACCTGTCCGTTGATCACCATCACCGCGCGAGTCCCGTCCCGCGAAAGCTGCAGTTCGGTTATGGCGCCGGGGAATTGGGATGTCACCGCCGCGGCGTCCACCGGGATGCGGGCGGCCTGCCCGGATGCGGCCTCCTGGATCACCCGCACGATGCTGTTACCGTCGGCCACCACCCACACCGCGTCGTCCAGCGCCCACGACGGCCGGGTCAACGAGCGCGCCTCGGTGGCCTGCGCCGCCGCTCCCCCACTCGGTCCGATCCACAACGACGACGCCATGTCCGGGGCGCCGGGGCGCGCGACGATCACCGAGGCGATGGTCTGGCCGGTCCGCGACAGCGCGGCGGCGACCTGACCGGGCATTTGGCCGAAGGAGCCGGGCACCGGAGTGGCGCGCTGACCATCCAGGGACACCATCGCGCCGCCGATCAACGCGTGCACACCAGCCGATGCTCCGTCGACCGCACCCGGATCGGTGGCGGCCACGTCGGTGGTGTTCCACCCGTCGGCGAAGCGGTCATCCAGCGCTGTGCCGTCGGCGTCGATCACATACGGGCCCTTGATGTCAGCACGGGCCAGTGTCCAGATGATCTGTGCGGCAAGCAATTGCCGACTGTGCGGGTCGGTGGTGGTCAAGTTCTCCAGTTCGATGCGGGCACCGCCGTAACCGCGGCCGATGCCGGTCTTGCCGCCATCGGCGCGGGTCACCGGCCCGACCAGCTTCAGCGGCGTCCCCATCAGGTTGCGCACCGTCCGCGCCATCTCCGGTCGCGGACCGCCGATCAGCTTGGTGATCAATTCCGTGGCGAGCTGATCGGCATCCGACACCGCGACATAGCGCGGATCCGGGACGACCGTCTTGCCGGTCGGGTCGACGAAGTAGAGCGTGTTGCGCTTATACGTGGCTTGGAACTGCTGCCAGTCCAGAAAAACTCCGTTGGGCAGCTTGTTGATCCGCCAGCCGTCGGGCGTCTGGACCAGCTCGATCGCACCCGGGTCGGGCAGCTGCCCCCCGGCTGTCTCGAACACCCCGATATCGGAGAGAGAACCGAGCATGTCGGCCTTCATGGTCACCGATACCCGCTCCGGCGTTCGAGTTTCGACGAATACCACCTTGTCGATCAGCAGCGCGCTGCCCTGGTCGTCCCACGCATTGGACGCCGACTCGGTGAGGAACTGTCGAGCGGCCAGATGCCGGTTGGCCGGATCGGCGGTGGCCTTGAGGAATTCGCGCAGCAACTGGTCGGGATCCATGCCGGGCGTCGGCTTCGGCAGGGTCTTCGGCTGGGGCCGCTCGACGGTGCCGATTGCTTGCGGCGCCGACGTATTGGGCACCCCGGCGCATGCACCTGTCGACATCGCGACCAGCCCGGCGATCAGCAGGGCCAGCAACCGGCGTGTCACACGCTCTCCCCCGCCGGCTGTCGAGGCCGTATCGGGCGTTGGTCGGCTCGGATGTCGTTGCGTTCTCCTGCGACCGGTTTCAGCGGCAGCGGGCTGGTGGTGACCTTGTGTCCACGCACCAGGGGCAACGTCAGCCGGAAACAGGCGCCCTTGCCGGGTTCGCCCCATGCTTCCAGGCGGCCTTGGTGCAGCCTGGCGTCCTCGATGCTGATCGCCAGCCCCAGCCCGGTCCCGCCGGAGCGGCGCACACGCGACGGGTCCGAGCGCCAAAACCGGCTGAACACCAGCTTCTCCTCACCAGGGCGCAGCCCTACGCCGTAGTCCCGGACAGTCACGGCGACGGTGTCTTCGTCGGCGGCCATTCGGATGCGCACCGGTTTGTGTTCGGCATGGTCGATCGCGTTGGCGATGAGGTTGCGCAGGATCCGCTCGACGCGGCGCGCATCGACCTCGGCGATCACCGCGTTGTCGGGCATATTCACCAGCAACTCGATGCCCGCCTCGTCGGCCAGGTGTCCGACGTTGCCCAGCGCGCTGTTGACCGTGGAACGCAGATCGACTGCCTCGACCGACAGTTCGGCGACACCGGCGTCGTGGCGGGAGATCTCCAGAAGGTCGTTGAGCAGCGTCTCGAAGCGGTCCAGCTCGTTGACCATAAGCTCGGTCGATCGGCGCAGCGCCGGGTCGAGTTCCTCGCTGTGGTCGTGGATCAGGTCGGCAGCCATCCGCACCGTGGTCAGCGGGGTGCGCAACTCATGGCTGACGTCGGAGGTGAAGCGGCGCTGCAGATTACCGAACTCCTCGAGTTGGGTGATCTGCCGCTGCAGGCTCTCGGCCATGTCATTGAACGACACCGCCAGCCGCGCCATGTCGTCCTCGCCACGAACCGGCATCCGCTCGGACAGATGGCCTTCGGCGAACCGTTCAGCGATCCGCGACGCCGATCGCACCGGCAGCACCACCTGGCGCGACACCAGCAGCGCGATCCCGGCCAGCAGGACCAGCAGCACCAGTCCACCGGTCACCATGGTCCCGCGGACCAGGCTGATGGTGCTTTCCTCGCTGTTCAGCGGAAATACCAGGTACACCTCGAGATTGGGCACCTGCGAAGGCACCGGTGTACCGATCAGCAGCGCCGGACCGGAGAAGGCGTCGGTGTGCACCGTCGAATACTGGTAGCTGACCTGGCCGGCCTTGACGAATTCGCGCAGCGATTTGGGGATCTGCTCATCCGGGCCGGCGGCGGTGGCTGCGCGCGGCCCGTCCCCCGGGACCATCAGCACGGCATCGAAGGTGCCCGCCAGCGCGGCGCCGGACGACTGACCGGTCTTGGAGATCAGCGTGTTGCGCGCCAGCTGCAGGCTGCTGTCCAGCGAGCGAGCCTCTTCACCGCTGACGATGCCGCTGACTGTGTTGCGGGCCCGGTCGAGCTCTTCGGTGGCCGCGTGAACCTTGACGTCGAGCACCCGGTTGGTGATCTGGCTGGTCAGCACGAAGCCGAGCACCAGGATGACCGCGGCCGACAAGCCTAGGGTCAGCACGACGACCCGCAACTGCAGCGAGCGCCGCCAGATCAGCGCCATCGCTCGACTCAGCGCACTGGTGCCCCGCACCAGGGGCCCCGACCGCCCCCAAGGGCCGCGGATGCGCCGCCTCGAGCTGAAGATCACGGGGGTCCGGCCTTGTATCCCACTCCTCGAACGGTCAGCACCACTTGCGGGTTCTCCGGATCCTTCTCAACCTTCGCCCGCAGCCGCTGGACATGCACGTTCACCAAACGAGTGTCTGCGGGATGGCGATATCCCCAGACCTGTTCGAGCAGCACATCTCGAGTAAACACCTGGCGCGGTTTGCGTGCCAGCGCCACCAACAGGTCGAACTCAAGCGGCGTCAGCGAAATCTGCTCACCTTCGCGAGTGACCTTGTGCGCGGGCACGTCGATGTCGATATCGGCGATCGACAGCATCTCGGCGGGTTCGTCCTCATTGCGGCGCAACCGAGCCCTGACCCGAGCCACCAGCTCCTTGGGCTTGAACGGCTTCATGACGTAGTCGTCGGCACCGGACTCTAGGCCCAGCACCACGTCGACGGTGTCCGTCTTGGCCGTCAACATCACGATCGGCACGCCGGAATCCGCCCGCAGCACCCGGCACACATCGATACCGTTCATGCCGGGCAACATCAGGTCCAGCAACACCAGATCCGGGCGCAGCTCACGCACGGCGGTCAGCGCCTGCGAGCCGTCGCCGATGACCGCGGTGTCGAAACCCTCGCCACGCAGCACGATGGTGAGCATCTCGGCCAGCGATGGGTCGTCGTCGACTACGAGAATCCTTTGCCTCATGGTGTCCATGGTGTCACCGAATCGCGACAAACCCCGTCTACCACACGGGCGAGTTGCGACATTTCGGCTGCTAGGGCACCAGCGTCCGGGCCAGCTGGGCCGGATCGACGTCCGGAGCGACGATCGACCACGGGCCACCCCAGTCCGCCGCCCCCAGCTCGGCATACACCGCGCCCGTTCGCCGCTGCAGCCCGTCGTCGCGCTCGTAGACGTCGCGGGCCCGGTCCGCGTCCTGCTCGGCGCGCTGTTTGGCCCGCTGCGCGGCCAACTCGACCGAGGCGTCGAGCAGGATCTGCCGGTCGGGCCGCGGCAGCCCGAACCGGCCGTACTCCAGTTCACCCACCCAGGCCACCACCTCGCCGGCGGCGTCCTGGTGCAGCCGCGCCGCGCTGTAGGCCGCGTTGGACGCGACGTAGCGGTCCAGGATGACGACGTCGTACTCGCCGGACAGGGCTGCCAGCCGCTCCTTGGCCCCGGCCCTGTCCAGCGCGAACAACGTCGCCATCGCATACACCGACGACGCCAGATCGCCGTGCCGGCCGTGCAGGGCCTCGCTGGCCAGGTCGGCATGCACGGACTCGCCGTAACGCGGGAAGGCCAGCGTCGTCACCGAACGGCCGCTCTCCTCGAAGGCTCGCTGCAATCCCTGAGTCAGGGTGCGCTTGCCCGCACCGTCGAGTCCCTCGATGACGATGAGCACGCGGGCAGCCTAACTTCTCAGAACTGCCCGCAGTTCGGTGTGGTCGGCAGGCCGTTGAACCGGTCGGCGATCCACTGCATCGCCGACTCGCCGTCCACCAACATCGGCAGCGCGTGGTTGACCACGGCCTTGTTCAGAAACGGCGGCTCCTCGTTGGTGCGGAACTCGACGTCGGCGCCCTGCGCACACCAGTCCCGGCCGAGCTGATTGGCCGCGGTCCACGGCACCAGAGGGTCGTAGCGGTTGCTGTTGATCAGCACCGGCGCGTTCGGCTTCAACCGCCCGATCCGCTGCTCGTCGAACAGGCTGGAGAACGGCTCGGAGTTGACCAACTCATTGATGTCGCGGTTGAAGTAAGGCTGCAGGTGCCGGAACATGAACTTCGTCGCGGTCTCGGTCACGCACTGGTCTTTGACCTTGTCCAGGAGGTCCTCGCCGCGTGGGGTCAGCGCCGCGCGGATCTCGTCGGCGTGCTCGGGGTAGGCGGCGATCAGCGAGTTCAGCGCATAACCGACCACCCCGACCAGCGCACTGCCGTCGGCATAGGGCAACAATTCCTTCAAGTCGGCCGGCGGCGCGCCGGCGTACGTGCCAACCACATGCACGTCGGGCGCGTATGTCGCGGTGAGTTCGGCGGCCGAGGCGGCGGCTCCGCCGCCCTGGGAATAACCCCAGAATGACACTGGCCCAGCGGGATTCAGCGAGGTGCCGGGAAGTCGCATCGCCGCCCGCGCGCCGTCGAGCATGGCGTGGCCCTCCGAGAGCCGGTTGACATAGGTGTGGGTGACGCCGATCGTCCCGAGGCCCTCGTAATCGGTCATGAAGATTGCGAAGCCGCGCGCCACCAAGGTGGAGACGAACATCTCCTCGTAGTTGAACGCGAGGTCCAGATATGGCGCCCAGTGGATGCCCTGGTTGAACTGCCGTGACGGCGCGCATTGGTCGCCCTGACCCTGGGTGCCGGGTCCGTAGACGATCAGCGGTCGAGGGCCCGCCCCTGGCCAGTCGTTGTACGGCTCGAAGTACGTCCCGGTGACCACATCCGGGTTTCCCCGCCCGTCGCTGCTGCGGTACATCACCCGCGTGCCCGTAGCCATGATGGCACCGAGTTGCCCGGAGGGTTCCAGCACCAATCGCGACGGCTCGGTGCGGATCAGGTCGCCGGGCTGTGCGGGCGGAAGTGGATTCGGCGGGGTGTAGAACTCGGTGTACTCGTCTTCGTTGTAGTACGGGTCCCAGCCGCGATCGGCATGTGCCAGCGGTGGGAATGCCATTGCGACAACGAGAATCGTGGCGGTTGCGACTCGCCGAGATCGACGCCAGCGCACGGAAGTGTGAGTGGGATGCACGCTGGCGTCGATTTCGATTCGGTGACCGGGTCTAGTAGCGGTAGTGCTCCGGCTTGTACGGACCTTCGACGTCGACGCCGATGTACTCGGCCTGGTCCTTGGTGAGCTTGGTCAGCGTGCCACCGAGCGCCTCGACGTGGATGCGGGCCACCTTCTCGTCCAGGTGCTTGGCCAGCCGGTAGACCTCGTTGTCGTACTCGTCGTTCTTGGTCCACAGCTCGATCTGCGCGATGACCTGGTTGGAGAAGCTGTTGCTCATCACGAACGACGGATGGCCCGTCGCGTTGCCCAGGTTGAGCAGCCGGCCCTCGGACAGCACGATGATCGACTTGCCGTCCTCACCGAAGATCCACTCGTCGACCTGCGGCTTGATGTTGATCCGCGTGGCACCCGAGCGCTCCAGGGCGGCCATGTCGATCTCGTTGTCGAAGTGGCCGATGTTGCCCAGGATGGCCTTGTCCTTCATCGCCTTCATGTGGTCGAGGGTGATGATGTCCTTGTTGCCGGTCGAGGTGACGACGATGTCGGCGTCACCGATGGCCTGCTCGACGGTGACGACGTCGAACCCGTCCATCAGCGCCTGCAGGGCGTTGATCGGGTCGATCTCGGTGACCTGGACGCGGGCGCCCTGGCCGGCCAGCGATTCCGCACAGCCCTTGCCGACGTCGCCGTAGCCGCAGATCAGCACCTTCTTGCCGCCGATAAGCACGTCGGTGCCGCGGTTGATGCCGTCGATCAGCGAATGCCGGGTGCCGTATTTGTTGTCGAACTTGCTCTTGGTGACCGAGTCGTTGACGTTGATCGCCGGGAACGCGAGCTCACCGGCCGCGGCGAACTGGTACAGGCGCAGCACGCCGGTCGTGGTCTCCTCGGTGACACCCTTGACCGATTCGGCGATGGTGGTCCACTTGGTGTTGTCCTTCTCGAAGCTCTTGCGGACCAGCTCCAGGAAGACCTTCCACTCAGCGGAGTCGCCGTCCTCGGCCGGCGGGACCACGCCGGCCTTCTCCCACTGGGCGCCGCGCAGTACCAGCATCGTGGCGTCGCCGCCGTCATCGAGGATCATGTTGGCCGGTTCGCCGGGCCACGTCAGCATCTGCTCGGCGGCCCACCAGTACTCCTCCAGGGTCTCGCCCTTCCAGGCGAACACCGGGGTGCCCTTGGGCTCCTCGGGGGTGCCGTGCGGTCCGACGACGACGGCCGCGGCGGCGTGGTCCTGGGTGGAGAAGATGTTGCAGCTCGCCCATCGAACTTCGGCGCCGAGGGCGACCAGCGTCTCGATGAGCACCGCGGTCTGCACCGTCATGTGCAGCGAGCCGGAGACCCGCGCGCCCTTGAGCGGCAGCACGTCGGCGTACTCGCGACGCAGCGACATCAGCCCGGGCATCTCGTGCTCGGCCAGCCGAATCTCCTTGCGGCCGAACTCGGCCAGACTCAGATCGGCGACCTTGAAGTCGATTCCGTTGCGGGTGTCGACGGTCAGTTCAGACATGTTTTAGAGCCCCTATTCGTTCGTTCATTGCCGGTAGGCGCACAAAGATGCGCGCTGGCGACACCCCCAGCCTGCGGGCTCGCGGGACAGGCGCTCAGGCGCTCTGACAGCTAGGGAATATCCATAACACCGTAGCGCTCGGCGAACGGCGTCATCAATCGGGCCAGGTCTTGGGCCACATCGTGGTCAGCTTCCGGCGGCATCGAGATATAGCTCATCGCCAGCCGCACGATGGCCCGTGCCATGACGCCGGCATCCTCCACGCTGGGTTTTACCCAGCTGTTGATGAACGCCTCAGTCAGCCGCCCGGAGGCGCGGGTGATGATCGGCGCGCTGTCGGTGGTGATCATCTGCAGCAGGTCGGGTTTGGCCACCCCGGTCAGCAGCGAGATGACCAGCGGATCGGCCGCGGACTCGGTGAAGAACAGCCGGAAGCCTTGCGAGAACGCAGCGAAGACGTCGCCGACGTTGGAGGTGATGGCGTCTCCGATGGCGTCCACCAGGCGGTCGGCCAACCGCAGCGCATACCCCTGGGCCAGGCCCTGCCGGTTGCCGAATTCGTTGTAGATCGTCTGGCGGCTGATCCCGGCGGTGCGCGCGACGTCGGAGAGCGTGATCGCCGACCAATCCTTGGTGAGCAGTTCCTCGCGCATCGCGTCGAGCACCGAATCCCGCAACAACGCGCGAGAGGCCTCGGGATAGGGAACCCGAGGCCTCTTCACATGCGCGACTGTAGTCGACTCGACGGTGGTCACCCCCGAGCGACTTCCACCATCTCGAAGTCCGACTTGGCCGCACCGCAATCGGGACAGCTCCAGTCCTCGGGGATGTCGTCCCACCGGGTGCCCGGGGCGATGCCGTCCTCCGGCCAGCCCTTGGCCTCGTCGTACTCGAAACCGCATTGGACACAGACGAACAGCTTGTAGTCCTCACCCGTCATTGCTTAACCTCCATCGCTTCAAAGTCGAGCTTTTCGCGCACCCCGCAGTCGGGGCAACACCAGTCGTCGGGAATGTCGGACCAGACGGTCCCGGCCGGGAAGCCTTCGCGGGCAGCCCCTTTGGCCTCGTCGTAGACATAGTCACACACCGGACACTGGTAGGCGCTCATGCGGTGGCTCCGTAACGGGCCAGGATCTTCTCCCGGCGGCGCGGGTCGATGTTGACTCGTGAGATGTCGCCGTCGTAGTGCTCGATCACGCGGTGGTCCATCATCTTGCGCCACAGCGGCGGGAAGTAGGTGACGCCGATCAGCGTCGCGTAGCCGCTGGGCAATTCGGGCGCTTCGGACATGCTGCGTAGCGTCTGGTAGCGACGTGTCGGGTTGGCGTGGTGGTCGCTGTGCCGCTGCAGGTGGTACAGGAACAGGTTGGTCACCAGGTGATCGGAGTTCCAGCTGTGTTGCGGTGAGCAACGTTCGTAGCGGCCGTTGTCGTTCTTCTGCCGCAGCAGCCCGTAGTGCTCGAGGTAATTCACCGACTCCAGCATCGAGAACCCGAACACTGCCTGGATCACCAGGAATGGGATCAACGCCGGGCCGAACACCGCGATCAGCGCGCCGAACAGGACCACCGACATCAGCCACGCGTTGAGCACGTCGTTGCCCAACCAGGTCCGCGGATCCCACGGACTCTTGCCGAGCCGGCGGATTCGGGCTGCCTCCAGCTTCACTGCGGAACGGGCGCTGCCGAACACGCTGCGCGGCAGGAACTCCCAGAAGGTCTCCCCGAAGCGTGCCGAAGCGGGATCTTCGGGAGTCGCCACGCGGACATGGTGGCCACGGTTGTGCTCGATGTAGAAGTGGCCGTAGCACGTCTGGGCCAGAGTGATCTTGGACAGCCAGCGCTCCAGCGAGTCCTTCTTGTGCCCCAGCTCGTGTGCGGTGTTGATGCCGGTACCGCCGAGCACGCCGACGGACAGCGCCAGGCCGATCTTGGCCACCCAGCTCAACCCGCCGTCATAGCCCAGCCAGCTCAGGTTCGACGCGGTGAACACGTAAGCGCCGAAGATCAGGCTGGCGAACTGGAACGGGATGAACAAATAGGTGCAGTACCGGTAGTACTTGTCGTTCTCCAGGTACTCCATCAGCTCATCGGGCGGGTTCTGGCCGTCGCGGCCGAACTTCAGATCCAGACCCGGCAGCAGCACGTAGATCAGGAACGGCCCGACCCAGAAGAGCGCCTGCGAGGCCGTGGTCCAGCCGAGCTGGTTGAGCCCCCAGACAATCGGTAGCACCACAAACAGTGCGGTCGGCGCGATGAGCCCCATCAGCCACAGGTAGCGCTTCTTGTCACGCCATTGGGTCGACGGTGCCGCAACGGCGCCGGTGTCCAGCTGAGATGTCACGACTTATACCTCCATGTGAGTGCCATCACCAACGATGACTTGACTATAGAGGCAAATTTGTCGGGTGTCTAGACAAATCAAAGGTGTTTGTAAAACGTCCAGGGGCTCAGCCGAGTCGTTCCGCAGCCTGCCGCTGGCCGACAAGGGAATGCCGCCGGCTGTAGGCCAGGTAGACGACGATCCCGATCGCCATCCAGAGGAAGAACCGGATCCAGGTCAGGACGCTGAGGTTGAGCATCAGCCAGCCGCAGGCGGCGATCGACACGACCGGCAACGCCGGAACGAGTGGCGCACGGAACCCTCGCTGCAGGTCCGGCCGGGTACGCCGCAGCACGATGACACCGGCCGAGACCAGGATGAACGCGAACAGCGTCCCGACGTTGACCATCTCCTCGAGCTTGTTGATCGGGAAGAGAGTGGCCGCCACGGCGATCAGCACCGCGACCAGCGTGGTGATGCGCACCGGGGTTCCGCGCTCGCCGGTCTTGGCCAGCCCTCGCGGCAACAGACCGTCGCGCGCCATAGCGAACAGCACCCTGGACAAGCCCAGCACCAGCACCATCACCACGGTGGTCAGGCCCGCCAACGCGCCGATCGAGATGATCTTGGCCGCCCAGTTCACCCCGTTCAGCGAGAAGGCGGTAGCCAGGTTGGCGTGACCGCCGGGGGCCTTGTCGCGCAGTTCGGAGTAGCTGACCATGCCGGCCAACACGACCGACACCGAGACGTAGAGCACGGTGACGATGGCCAGCGACCCCAGAATGCCGCGGGCCACGTCGCGCTGCGGGTTCTTGGTCTCCTCCGCGGTGGTGGCGACCACGTCGAAACCGATGAACGCGAAGAATACGATCGAAGCGCCGGCCAGCACCCCGTACCAGCCGTAGTGGCTGCTGTCCGCCCCGGTCAGCAGCGAGAACACCGACTGGTCGACCTCGGAGCCCGCGCCGGCCTTGGCGGATTCCAACGGCGGGACGAACGGCGAGTAGTTGGCAGCCTTGATGTAGAAGACCCCGACGACGACGACGAGGCCCACCACCGCCACCTTGATCACCGTGATCACCGCGGAGAAGTTCGACGACAGCTTGGTACCCCTGGCCAGCAGAGTGGCCACGACGGTGACGATCAACAATGCGCCCCAGTCGAAGTCGAGCGGACCGACGGAGACGACGCCGCCGGCGAAGCCGAACACCGTACCCAGGTAACTCGACCAGCCCTTGGCCACCACGGCGGCACCGACGGCGAACTCCAGGATCAGATCCCAGCCGATGATCCATGCGGTGAATTCACCGAACGTGGCGTAGGAGAACGTGTAGGCGCTGCCGGCCACCGGCAGTGTCGAGGCGAACTCGGCATAGCACAGCGCGGCCAGCCCGCAAGTGAGGGCGGCGATCACGAATGACACCGAGATCGCCGGGCCGGTGATGTTGGCGAACGTCGACGCCGTGACGGTGAAGATACCCGCGCCCACGACTACGGAGACGCCGAAGACCGTCAGATCCCACCACGTCAGGTCCTTGCGCAGTCGGGTTCCTGGCTCGTCGGTATCGAGGATGGATTGCTCCACCGACTTGGTCCGCCAGTTTCGCGTCATCGGCATGCCCTTTCTCCCCGCCCCGGTTGGCTGGTGTTGGAGCAGGGTACGTGGGACGGCAAGGGCGGGGCCAGACAAACGGCGACATGCGGTCTCATCGTGGCGCCAATGAGTTCGAGATCTACCGCGTCAGAGCGCGATCCAGATCCGGTTCCAGATAGATGACCTGGGCGGCGGGCACCGCTGCCCGCACCGCCGCTTCGGCACTGTCGATGGTGGCCGCGACGGTCGCCAGGTCGGTCTCGGCTGCCAGTGCGATCTTGGCGCCGACGAGCATCTCCTCGGGCCCCAGATACTGGGTCCGCAGATGGATGACTCGGTCGACGTGCGAGGTGCCCTCCAGCGCTGACTGAATAGCCCGGCACTCCTCGGCGGTGGCACCCTCGCCGATCAGCAGGCTGTGCATCTCGACCATCAGGATCACCGCGATGACGCCGAGCAGAACTCCGATCAGCAGCGTGCCGACGCCATCCCACACCGGATCACCGGTCAGGATCGAAAGGCCGACACCGAAGAGCGCGAAGAGCAGACCGATCAAGGCGCCGGTGTCCTCGAGCAACACCACCGGCAGTTCGGGGTTGCGGGAGCGACGGATGAACTGCCACCAGCTGCTGTTGCCTTTCAACGGTCGTGACTCGACCATCGCGGTGCGAAAGCTGTAGCCCTCCAAGCAGACTGCCACGCCGAGTATCGCCACGGCGATCAGCGGCGAGGTCAGCTCCTCGGGGTGGCCGATCTTGTGGTAGCCCTCGTACAGAGCGAAGATCGAGCCCAACGAGAACAGCACCAGCGCGACGACGAACGAATAGAAGTACCGGCTGCGCCCGTAGCCGAACGGGTGCAGGCTGTCGGCCTGCTTGCGCGCCTGGCGCTGACCGAACAGCAACAGGCCCTGGTTGGAGGTATCCGCCACCGAGTGCACCGACTCGGCCAGCATCGAGGAACTCCCGGTGATCAGGAACCCGACGAACTTCGCGACCGCGATACCGGCGTTGGCCGCCAACGCAGCCAGGATCGCCTTGGTGCTGCCCTCGGTCGACATGATCCTCCTGTTGCTGCGGGGCCGTCAGAGGCCAACGGTAGCCCGGAACAACCGCGCGGGCGCAGCCGCCTCAAGCCGGATGGGACGGTCGTCGGCCGCCACCCACGCCGACTGTCCCCGGTCCAATGTGACCACGTCAGATTTGGCCCGCACCACCAGGGAACCTTGCGTGCACACCAGGATCTGCGGGCCGTCGTGACGCGACGGCGCGTCGATCTCGTGGCCGAGGTTGTCGCCGTCCAGCATCAGCACACAGGCGGCAAACTCCAGCGCGGGTGTGTCGTAGACCAACTCGATGCCGTCGCGGTGGGTGGGTGTGCTCAACACCGCCTCGTCAGCGGGAGCGAAGTCGAGCACCCGCAGCAGCTCCGGCACATCGACGTGCTTGGGGGTCAGGCCACCGCGAAGTACGTTGTCGGAGTTGGCCATCACCTCCATTCCCATGCCGTGGATATAGCTGTGCAGATTGCCCGCCGGCAGATAGATCGCCTCGCCCGGGACCAGGCTGATCCGGTTGAGCAACAGGGCGGCCAGCACCCCGGCATCGCCCGGGTAGCGCTCCCCAAGCTCCAGAACGGTCTTGGCTTCGGGCGCGAATTCGGTTGCCCCGGAACGGATATAGGCGACCGCCCCGTCGAGCACGGCCCGAATTAGCGCATCGAGGTCGGGTTGCGGCGCTGTGATCCAGGTGGTGAACAGCGCGCGAAGGCAGTCAGCATCGGACTGACCGTTGAGCAGCGCGATGAACGGATCCAACTCCGGCACGGCCAACGCCTGCATCAACTCGACCGAGCGGGCCGCCGGCCGGAAGCCGGCCAATGCCTCGAAATCGCTGAGGGCGACCAGCAACTCGGGCTTGTGGTTGCGATCTCGATAGTTTCGGATCGGCGAATTCAGCGGCACCCCGAGGCGGTCCTCACGCACATAGCCCTCGACGGCTTGTTCGGCACTGGGATGGGCCTGCAACGACAGCGGTTCGTCGGCCGCGAGGACCTTCACCAGAAACGGCAGCACGTCGCCGAACCGCGCCCGGACCGCAGGACCGAGTTGCCCCTCTGGATCCGAACGCACCGCCTCGAGCAAGGAGGTCTCGGCGTCGTCGCCTTCTAGAAACGCCGGGTCTGCGGGGTGGGCTCCCAGCCACAGCTCGGCCTCGGGATGGGTGGTCGGCGAGGGCCGTCCGGTGAACTCCGCTATCGCCGTTCGAGATCCCCACGCGTAGGTGCGTATTGCCCCTCGTAACAGTTCCACTACGAAGCTATCCCCCCACCAATCTGAGGTAAACCGCGGCCATCTGCAGCCGGACCGCCAGCGTCGCCAGCTGGTGTTCGGCACGCGCGGCCGGCACCGGAAGTGTTCCGGCCTCCCCGATGTCTTCGGCCCCCACCAAAGCGACATCGTCCATCCCGTTGACCCGGGCCGCAACCAACTCGCGGTCGGCGGACAGCGTCAACGCGAGCACCCGCGGCCGGCCCGGCAGCGGGCCGTCGAGCTCCTCGTCGTGGAACAGCGCATCCACCGGATCGCCCAGCCTCATCGTCATACCACTACGTAGCCCGACCAGGGCATCGGACAAACCCACCGCGGCCACCGCTCGGCCGGCCAACCGAAACAGCACCGCCGCCGCGTGCCGGGACAACCCAAGGGTCGCCGCGCCGTCACCGGCCAGGACGGTGTTGCGTCCGGTCATCCGCTCGGCCAGCGATTTCGCCGGATTGGTGAACACCTCCCGGCTCGCGCTGTTGCGCAGCGCCTCGGCATCGAGTTCGTCGGCCATCGCAGACAGATCGGTGCGCAAAGCGGGGTCGACGGCCTGCAGCGTCGCCAGACCCGCCGCAAGGTAGCGGGACAGGCCGAATTCGTCGGGAGTCCACATCCGCGGAGCCAGCACCGCGGTGCGTCCGGCGGTGGCGTCACGCAGCGGCCCCTCGTACGGCGCCGCGACGATCACCCGGGCGCCTCGCCGCACCGCCGTCGCCGCCGCCGTCACCAGCGTGGGGTCGCCGGCGTCGTCACCCGCGACGATCAGAACGTCGAGCGGGCCGATCCACGGCGGTGACTGCGCCGCCATCACGAGGGGCTCGCCGGCCTGCCCGGCCAGCGTGGCCGACAGGATGGCGCCGGCGCTTTCGGCCGCGCCCCGGCCCGCCACCCACACCACGGTTCGGGGCCGGCCGCCGCCGGTCACCGACTCCAGCTCGCCTTCCTCCACCGCGGCCGCGGTGGCGCGGACCTGCGCGCCGGCCATCGCCGCCGCACGCAGCAACCCGTCGCGGTCGGCTTCGAGCAGGCCCTCGGTGTCGTCGAGATCGACCGTGGCGTGCGCGGCACTCATGGCACGCCTCGGCTCTGCTGCGCCGCGATTTCCTGCGAGACCCGCCCGACGATCTCGTCGATCTCCTCGACGGTACGGGCTTCGGCATTGAGGCGCAGCAGCGGCTCGGTGTTGGAGGTGCGCAGGTTGAACCAGGCCCCTTCACCCAGATCCACCGTTACGCCGTCCAGATGATCGAGCGAAACAACCTGACTGCCATAGGCTTTCAGCACCGCTTCAACGCACGCCGGCGCATCGGCAACCCGGAAGTTAATCTCACCGGAAGCCTCGTAACGCTGATAGTCGGCCATCACCTCGGACAGCGAGCGGTCCTGCTCCCCCAGCGCGGCCAGCACGTGCAGGGCGGCAAGCATGCCGGAGTCCGCACCCCAGAAGTCCCGGAAATAGTAGTGGGCCGAATGCTCTCCGCCGAAGATCGCGCCGGTGTCGGCCATCAACGCCTTGATATAGGAGTGCCCGACGCGTGAGCGCACCGGCATGCCGCCGCGCTCGATCACCAGCTCGGGCACCGCACGAGAGGTGATCAGGTTGTGAATGACCGTCGCGCCGATCTCCCGACCGAGTTCCCGCCCGGCCACGAGCGCGGTGACGGCAGAGGGCGAGACCGGCGTGCCCTGCTCATCGACCACGAAACAGCGATCCGCGTCGCCGTCGAACGCCAGACCGATATCAGCACCGGTCTCGACCACGAACTTCTGCAGGTCGACGAGGTTGGCCGGTTCCAGCGGATTGGCCTCGTGGTTGGGAAACGAGCCGTCGAGTTCGAAGTACAGCGGCAGCAGCGTCAGCGACTCGATCGGCCCCAGGACCGCCGGTGTGGTGTGCCCGGCCATGCCGTTGCCGGCGTCGACGGCCACCCGCAGCGGACGCAACCCGGTCATATCGACCAGCGAGCGGAGGAACTGTCCGTAGTCGGCGAGCACATCTTGGTCGCGGACCTCGCCGCGCGGGCCGTCATAGACCGGCACGCCGGCGATCACCTCGTCTCGGACGACGGCCAGACCGGTGTCCTCACCGACCGGCTTAGCACCGGCGCGGCACAGCTTGATTCCGTTGTAGGCGGCCGGGTTGTGGCTGGCGGTGAACATCGCGCCGGCACAGTCCAGCAGGCCGGAGGCGAAGTAGAGCTGGTCGGTAGAGGCCAGCCCGATGCGCACCACGTCGAGGCCCTGGGCGGTGACGCCGTCGGCGAAGGCCTTGGCCAGGGCCGGCGAGCTGTCCCGCATGTCGTAGCCGATGACTACCCGGTCCCCGCCCTCGGCGCGGATCAGCCGCGCGAAGGCTCCGGCGACGTCGGCGACGAAACCCTCGTCGAGTTCCTCACCGACCAGGCCACGCACGTCGTAAGCCTTGATCACACTGCTGACCGCGGCGGCGGGCCTGGACATGGCGGATCTCCTGACCGAGGGGGACTCTTGGCCGCCAGCCTATCTGTTCAAACGCCCCGACAACGGGCGTCCCACCGCGTCAGTCGGTGGGGTCGGGAAGTACGCGCAGATGACCGCGCCGGCGACCCGCCGTAGTGGGCCGATGGGCGGCCACCGGCACCATCGGGGTAGCCGTCGCGGGAGCGTGCGCCGCACCACCGGGGTCGGAGAACCCGGCGACTGGCGGCCGGGGCGAGACGCTCTCGCGGCCTTCCCGGACGGCGTCGGCCAGGGCGACGAGGTCGTCTTCGTCGGGGTACTCGGGCAGCGGCCCCGCGTGGCGAACGAGGTCCCAGCCCAGCGGCGCGGTGATCCGATTAGCGTGGCCGACACACAGGTCCCAGGAGTGCGGCTCGCGCGACGTCGCCAGCGGGCCGACGACGGCGGTGGAGTCGGAATAGACGAACGTCAGCGTCGCCACCGCGTAATGGGGGCACCCGGGCCTGCAGCAGCGACGGGGAACATTCACGCCGTGAGGCTATCGCGCTTCAATCGCAGGTGGGCACCGGACACGCGCAGCCGCCGGGCCGCCGATTCCCAACCGTTACGATCACTTCCGTGGTCGATTCCCGCAGCTCCCGGCGAGGTGGCCGGTCCGGCGGCGGCGCGGGGTCGCGCCGCGGACGAGAGATGCGCGGACCGCTGCTGCCGCCGACCGTGCCAGGCTGGCGCAGCCGTGCCGAACGTTTCGACATGGCGGTGCTGGAGGCCTACGAGCCGATCGAGCGGCGCTGGCAACAGCGGCTCACCGGACTGGACGTGGCCGTCGACGAGATCCCCCGGATCGCACCGAAGGATCCGGACAGCGTGCAATGGCCGGCCGAAGTGGTGGCCGACGGGCCGATCGCACTGGCCAGGCTGATCCCGGCCGGGGTGGACATCCGCGGCAACTCCACGCGAGCCCGAATTGTGTTGTTCCGCAAGCCCATCGAACGCAGGGCCAAAGACTCGATCGATCTGACCGACCTGCTGCACGAGATTTTGGTGGCTCAGGTGGCCACCTATCTCGGCGTCGAACCGTCGGTCATCGACCCGAGCATGGAAGAGGACTGAGCGCGGGTCAGATGATCCCGCGCTTGAGGCGACGGCGCTCACGCTCGGAGAGCCCGCCCCAGATGCCGAAGCGCTCATCGTGAGCCAGGGCGTAGTCGAGGCACGCATCGCGAACCTCGCAGCCCAAGCAGATGCGCTTGGCCTCACGGGTCGAGCCGCCCTTCTCGGGGAAGAACGCCTCCGGGTCGGTCTGCGCGCAGAGCGCACGTTCCTGCCATTGGTCTTCGTCGGATTCCGGCGCCGCTTCGATGGGCTCCGGCACCAAACTCAGGTGAGCGCGCGCCGATACCCCCATGTCCTGCGAGCCGGTAATGGACTGCGGCGTCCCGATCGCGCCGATTAGGTACTCATAGGACATTTCCGCCTCCTCACCTGGTTTCGTAGATACACTATGTCGCCCACTGTTAAGTGTGGCCATCTCAATTCGAACACCTGGTCGAATCACGGTCTGCGACACCGAAACCGGCAGGTCGACCGGGAAATGACACTGATGTGATTAGACACGTCCGCGACTGCTCGGTCAAGCGGTTGAACAGAACTGAATACCATTTCCCCCGGACAATTCGGCGAGTCGATGCACCGGCGTGTCTCCCTGGTGACGCGATCGTGACCGCGTGCGACGCCGAATGAGCGGACCGCCTAGTGTCGATCGGTGTGAAGATCACCGTTCTGGTCGGCGGCGTCGGAGGCGCCCGCTTCCTGCTGGGTGTGCAGCGGCTGCTCGGCCTGGGCCAGTTCGCCGGCGAGATTAGCGGAGCCACAGGCGATCTTGATCACGTGCTGACGGCGGTGGTCAACGTCGGCGACGACGCCTGGATGCACGGCGTGCGCATCTGCCCCGACCTCGACACGTGCATGTACACCCTGGGTGGCGGCATCGACCCCGAGCGTGGCTGGGGTCACCGTGACGAGACGTGGCATGCCAAAGAAGAATTGGCCGCCTACGGTGTCCAGCCGGACTGGTTCGGTTTGGGTGACCGCGATCTGGCCACACATCTGGTGCGCAGCCAGATGTTGCGCGCGGGTTACCCACTGTCACAGGTGACCGAGGCGCTGTGCCACCGGTGGGCACCCGGCGCGACACTCTTGCCGGCCAGCGATGATCGCAGCGAAACCCACGTGGTGGTCGACGATCCCGAGACCGGTGATCGCAAGGCCATCCACTTCCAGGAGTGGTGGGTGCGCTACCGGGCCAAGGTGACCACTCACAGCTTCGCGTTCGTCGGCTCCGAAACCGCCACGGCCGGACCCGGAGTCGTCGATGCGATCGGCGACGCGGACGTGGTGCTGCTGGCCCCGTCGAATCCGGTGGTCAGCATCGGCGCGATCCTGGCCATCCCCGGAATCCGGGCGGCCCTGCGCTCCACCCCCGCCCCGGTGATCGGCTACTCCCCGATCATCGGCGGAAAGCCGTTGCGCGGCATGGCCGACGAATGCCTGTCGGTGATCGGTGTCGAGAGCTCCTCACAGGCCGTGGCCCGTCACTTCGGCGCACGATCGGCGACCGGGATCCTGGACTACTGGCTGGTCTCCGGCGAAGATCACGCCGATGTGCCCGGGGTCACGGTGAAGTCGATCCCGCTGCTGATGTCCGACCCGTCGGCCACCGCCGAGATGGTGCGCGCCGGACTCGAACTGGCCGGGGTCACGCCGTGAGCCTCGAGCACGGCGCCGCCGCACCCGTCGAGATCCTTCCCGTCACCGGGCTTCCCGAGTTCCGCCCCGGCGATGACCTCGCGGCCGCGCTGGTCGCCGCTGCCCCGTGGTTGCGCGACGGTGACATCGTCGTCGTCACCAGCAAGGTGATGTCCAAGTGCGAGGGCCGGATCGTGGCCGCACCGTCCGACCCCGAAGAGCGGGACGCCCTGCGCCGCAAGCTCATCGACGACGAGGCGGTTCGGGTGCTGGCCCGCAAGGGACGCACCCTGATCACCGCCAACCGCAACGGCATCGTGCAGGCCGCGGCGGGCGTCGACGGCTCGAACATCGGGACCACCGAATTGGCTTTGCTGCCGGTCGATCCCGACCGCAGCGCCGCCGCGCTGCGCACCGCTCTGCGGGACACGCTCGGCGTGACGGTCGGTGTGCTGGTCACCGACACGATGGGCCGGGCCTGGCGCAACGGCCAGACCGACGCCGCGATCGGCTCATCGGGGCTGCCGGTGCTGTACGGCTACGCCGGCGCCCGCGATACCCACGGCAACGAGCTGTTGGTCACCGAGGTCGCCGTCGCCGATGAGATCGCCGCCGCCGCCGATCTCGTCAAAGGCAAGCTGACCGCGGTGCCGGTCGCGGTGGTTCGTGGCCTCACCCTCGACGACGACGGGTCGAGCGCGGCGCAACTGCTGCGCGGTGGCGAGGACGACCTGTTCTGGCTCGGCACCGCCGAATCGATCGAATTGGGCCGGCGCCAGGCTCAGCTGCTGCGCCGCTCGGTGCGCCGGTTCGCGCCCGACCCCGTCGACCCGGTTCTGATCGAACAGGCGGTAGCCGAAGCCCTCACCGCACCGGCGCCCCATCACACCCGGCCGGTCCGCTTCGTCTGGCTGCAGGACCACTCCCGTCGTCTGGCAATGCTGGACGCGATGAAAGACGCGTGGCGCGCGGATCTGGCCGGCGACGGCAAGCCCGCCGACGCGGTCGAGCGCCGGGTGACCCGCGGGCAGATCCTCTACGACGCACCCGAGGTCGTCATCCCGTTCCTGGTGCCCGAAGGAGCGCACAGCTATCCGGACGAGGCCCGCACCGCCGCCGAACACACCATGTTCACCGTGGCGGTCGGCGCGGCCGTGCAGGGGTTGCTCGTCGCACTGGCCGTGCGTGGGGTGGGCAGCTGCTGGATCGGGTCGACGATCTTCGCTCCGGACCTGGTGCGCCGCACCCTCGAGGTGCCCGCCGACTGGGAACCGCTAGGGGCGGTGGCGATCGGTTATCCCGTGGACCCGCCGCAACCCCGGGAACCGGCACCGGTAGGCGACCAGCTGGTCCGACGATGAGCGTCCGCGATTCGGCGATCTCGCTGCTGTCCGACTGGACGGCAACCGACGACTGCCAGGACACGCTGCGTCACGCCGTGCTGGCGTTCCTGCACGCTCGCACCGATGCCTGTGAAAGGGCTTGTGCCCCAGGGCATATCACTGCCTCGGCATTGGTGTTCTCCGATTCCGCCGACCAAGTGCTGCTGACCCTGCATCCGCGGCTGGGGCGCTGGGTGCAGCTCGGCGGGCACTGCGAGGACACCGACGCCGACATCCTCGCGGCGGCACTGCGCGAGGCCACCGAGGAGTCGGGCATCGACACCTTGACCATCGACCCGGTGCTCGGCGCCATCCACGTCCATCCGCTCACGTGCTCGTTGGGTGTGCCCACCCGACACCTGGATCTGCAGTTCGTCGCCCGCGCGCCGGCGCAGGCCGAGATCACGATCAGCGACGAATCCCTCGACCTGCGGTGGTGGCCGGTGGACGCGCTGCCCGAAGGCACCGACCCGGCCCTCGCCCACCTGGTCGCGGTCGGAGCCTCGCGCCGGCGGTAACCCTTCGCGAGTGGCCACCTATGACACGTGTTCGAGCGAAAAACGTGTGTCAAGTGGCCACTCGACGAGACACCCGGCGGCCTTGAGCGCGGCCATGACACGGTCGACGACCACTTCGGGGGCGCGCCGAAGCAGTTGGCTGTCGACCCGCACGATCCGCCACCCGCACTCCTCCAGTTCGGCCAGGCGGTTGATGTCGCGGGTGCGTTGCGCCGGATCCGTCCAGTGCTGTGCGCCGTCGAATTCGACACCGACCTTCCACTGCTTCCAGCCCATGTCGACTCGGGCGACGAAGTGGCCGCACTCGTCGAGCACGGTGATCTGTGTGGCGGGAGTCGGCAGTCCGGCTCGAACCAGCACCAGGCGGGTGCGAGTCTCCTGGGGTGACTGTGCTCCCGGATCCACCAGCTCGAGCACCTTTCGCAGTTGAGTGATCCCGCGCGCGCCCCGATGCCGAACCAGCACTCGATCGATGTCTGCGCGACACAGCCCGGTGGCATTGCACAACGCATCGATGCGGACCACCGCCTTGTCGAGACCTGGGCGACGGCCGAGGTCGAAGGCGGTGCGGGCAGGCGTCGTCACCGGGATGCCGGCGACACGACAGATCTCCGCGCGGTGAAGTTCGTCTCGGTGGATGACGATGCCCGCCACAGCTTTACCGTTGCGTCGGACCAGCTCGGCCGGGTGATGGTCGTCGATCCAGCGAGATCCCAACAGCGCGGCCGCGGACAACCCGGCAACCGTCGCCGTTCCTCCCGACCACACGAACGCGGCTTTGGCCTTAATCACGGCGGTCACGCCGCAATCCCGAGCTAGGTACACGTCGCGGTGGATCGGGCGGTAGTCACGCGCAAGCGACCTCCGACTGACCAGGCCGGCGGCCAGCGCCGCCGATCCGCGGAAGGGCGACTCGACTACACCCATGAACGCACCCTGACAGGTATGCGTCCGTCACGCCGTCGCCTGTCCACAGCCACCGCGAACGGCCACTTACGTCACGGATTCACCCGAATAACGTGACACAAGTGGCCACTCGGCCGGAGTCAGATGTCCGAGGAATACCGGATACCGCAGTCGGGGATCGAGACCCCGGGCCACACCCGCGCCCCGCGCAGCAGCTCGCACCGCGCACCGATGTCGGCGCCGTCACCGATGATGCCGTCGCGGATCAGCGCCCGCGGCCCGATCCGGGCACCGGCGCCGATGATCGAACGCTCCACCACCGAACCTGCCTCGATGTGCGCACCGTCGAACACCACCGCACCGTCCAATCGCACCCCGGGCCCGATCTCGGCCCCCCGGCCGACGACCGTCCCGCCGACCAGAAGTGCACCGGGTGCCACCGAGGCGCCGTCGTGCACCAGGCTCTCGCCGCGCCGCCCGCCCAGCGCCGGCGACGGCGCGATGCCGCGGACCAAGTCGGCCGAGCCGCGCACGAAGTCCTCCGGTGTGCCCATGTCGCGCCAGTAGCTGGCGTCGACGTAGCCGCACACCTTGACCCCGTCGGCCAGCAGGGCCGGGAACACCTCGCGCTCGACCGACACCTCCCGCCCGCGCGGGATCCGGTCGACGATCTCGCGTTTGAATATGTAGGTCCCGGCATTGATCTGGTCCGAGGGCGGGTCCTCGGTCTTCTCCAGGAAGGCCAGCACGTTGCCGTCGGCGTCGGTGGGAACGCAGCCGAACGCCCGCGGATCGCTGACCCGCACCAGGTGCAGAGTCAGATCGGCCTGCGACGCGCAGTGACTGGCCAGCATCTGGCGCAGGTCCATGCCGGAGAGCACGTCACCGTTGAACACCATCACGGTGTCGTTGCGCAGCTTGGGCACCACGTTGGCGATGCCGCCGCCGGTGCCGAGGGGATGTTCCTCGGTGACGTACTCGATCTGCAGGCCCAGCTTGGAGCCGTCGCCGAACTCAGATTCGAACGTCGCGGCCTTGTAGGAGGTGCCGAGGATGACGTGCTCGATGCCAGCCTCGGCGATACGCGAGAGCAGGTGGGTCAGGAACGGCAGGCCGGCGGTCGGCAGCATCGGTTTGGCGGCCGAGAGCGTCAGCGGCCGCAGCCGCGTGCCCTTGCCCCCGACGAGCACGACAGCGTCGACCTTCGAGGCGTCGACTTCACTCACTTGCTCCCCCTGTCTGTCGCCCGCTCACGCCGGGACTTGCGCACCGCAGCCCGCGACCTGACCGTCAGCGCACCCTTCATAGTCCATCGAAGGGGCGCTCGCCACCAGCC
This sequence comes from Mycolicibacterium sp. CBM1, assembly GCF_054073305.1. Classification (NCBI taxonomy): domain Bacteria; kingdom Bacillati; phylum Actinomycetota; class Actinomycetes; order Mycobacteriales; family Mycobacteriaceae; genus Mycobacterium; species Mycolicibacterium sp. CBM1. Next base: position 46,845 of record NZ_JBSXPP010000007.1, read on the forward strand.
GAAATGTCGATCGGATAGGTAAATGTAGGTGCTCTCGTGGTGCGCCCGCAGGTTCGTGGCGGGATCGCGGCCCGTCGAGTGGCCTTTGTCGTGCAGGATCTCCGCCGACGGCACGTACACGTTGAGCCACCCCGCCTGGCCCAGCCGGTCGCCGAGGTCGACGTCTTCCATATACATGAAGTACCGGTCGTCGAACCCGCCGACCTGGTCGAACGCCGCACGCCGCAGCAGCAGGCACGAGCCCGACAGCCAGCCCACCGGCCGCTCGGTGGGCTCGAGGTATTCCTGCCGGTAGGTCCGGGTCCAGGGATTGTTCTTCCACACGAAGCCGACGACGGCGTGCATCCCGCCCCGGACCAGGCTGGGCAGGTGCCGCGCCGACGGGTAAACCGCGCCGTCCGGGTCACGGATCAGCGGGCCGAGGCTGCCTGCGCGGGGCCAGCGCTGCGCGGCCTCGAGCAGTTCGTCGATGCTGCCCGGCCCCCACACCACATCGGGGTTGGCCACCAGCACGAATTCGTCGTCGGTGGGCGCGGTCGCGACGCCTCGATTGACGGCCTTGCCATACCCAAGGTTGGCGCCGGTGCGCAGCAGCTGGGTACCGGGATAGCGCTCCACCGCCTCCTCGGGCGTCCCGTCGGTCGAACCGTTATCGGCGAGCACCACGTTCAGTGGCCGGTCGGTGGCCACCGTCAACGACGAAAGGAAACGGTCCAGATGTGAGCCCGGCGAATAGGTCACCGTCACCACGGTCAGGGGGCGGCTCGACGTCACGGCGTAGAGGGTAACTGTCCGTCGTCGACGGCCCCGCCAAGCGCCTCGGCCAGCGCCGCGCGCCACGGCCGGGGCGCAGCCAGCCCGGCGCGCACCGACGTCGCCATCGACAGCGCGGAGTACGCCGGCCGGCGGGCGCGGCGGCCCGACAGCGCGCTGCTCGCCGGCCGGACCCGGTCCGGATCGGCTCCGAGTTCCTCGAACACCGCACGAGCCTGCGCGAAGCGGCTACACGCACCTTCGTTGGCGACGTGCAGGATCGGCTCCCTGATGCGCCCCTGGCCGATCTCGAGGATGGCCCCCACCAGGTCTTTGACATAGGTGGGCGAACCGGTCTGGTCGTCGGTGGCCTCGACAGTGCCTCGCGTCGCGGCCAGCCGGCGCAGCCCGGCTACGAAGTCGTTTCCGGATCCACCCGTGTACACCCACGAGGTCCGTACGATGCTGGCGTCGGGCATCGCGGCGAGCACCGCGATCTCGCCCGCGAGCTTGGTGTGGCCGTAGACGTTCACCGGGCCGGTCTCGTCGCCGACGTCGTAGGGGTGACGTTGCTCACCGCCGAAGACATAGTCGGTGGAGATGTGCACCAGTTGGGCGCCGACGCGGGCACAGGCATGGGCGATGTTCTCCGGGCCGGTGGCGTTGACGGCGTACGCGATGTCGGGGTCGGCCTCGGCGGCGTCCACGTCGGTCAGCGCTGCACAGTTGACCACCAGGTCACCTTCGGCCACGAACTGCTCGGCCGCGGCCGGATCGGTGATATCCCACTGGGCGTGCCTCAACGCGCTGACCATGTGGCCGCGGCGGGCCGCCTCACCTGCGACAAACCTGCCAACCTGGCCTCCCGCCCCGGTAATCACCACTCTGCCCGCCACGATGACGAGTCTGGCACGCCGGTTTGGGCTACCGGGTATGCGCCTATCTCGCCAGTAGCCTGGGCAGATGCCTGCTGACACCGATGCAGTGAAGGGCGCCCGGCGGGTGGCTCGCACCGTGTTCGCGTTGATCGCCGTGACGGTCATGGTCGGCACCGGCGTCGCCTGGGGAAAGATCCGTTCCTTCGAGAACGGCATCTTCCGCCTGAGCACATCAGCGCTCGGCGGCGGCGGAGCCGACGACGGCGCCATCGACATCCTGTTGGTCGGCATGGACAGCCGCACCGACGCGCACGGCAACCCGCTGTCGGCCGACGAGCTGGCGACCCTGCATGCCGGCGACGACGTGTCGACCAACACCGACACGATCATCCTGGTCCGCATCCCCAACAACGGAAGGTCCGCGACGGCGATCTCGATCCCCCGCGACTCCTACGTCAAGGCGCCCGGTCTGGACAAGACCAAGATCAACGGCGTCTACGGCCAGGTCAAGCTGGAGAAGATGAAGGAGCTGGTCGAACAGCAGGGCATGGACCCCGCCGAGGCCGAGCCCCAGGCGGTCGAGGCCGGCCGCGAGGCGCTGATCAAGACGGTCGCCGACCTGACCGGCGTCACCGTCGACCACTACGCGGAAATCGGCCTGCTCGGTTTCGCGCTCATCACCGATGCCCTCGGTGGTGTTGACGTCTGCCTGAAGGACGCTGTCTACGAACCGCTTTCCGGTGCCGACTTCCCGGCCGGCTGGCAGAAGCTCAACGGCCCGCAGGCGTTGAGTTTCGTCCGGCAGCGCCACGACCTGCCACGCGGCGATCTGGACCGGGTGGTACGCCAGCAGGTGGTGATGGCTTCCCTTGCCCATCAGGTGATCTCGGGTAAGACCCTGACCAGTCCATCCACCCTGAACCGGCTGCAGGACGCCATCCAGCGCTCCGTGGTCATCTCTTCGGGTTGGGACATCATGGATTTCATCAAGCAGCTGGAGAACCTCGCCGGCGGCAACGTAGCCTTCGCGACGATCCCGGTGCTCGACGAGGCCGGCTGGAGCGACGACGGCATGCAGTCGGTGGTCCGGGTCGACCCGAACCAGGTGCAGGCGTGGGTCGCCAGCCTGCTACACGACCAGGCCGAGGGCAAGACCGAAAAGATCGCTTACTCGCCGGATCAGACCAAGGCCGACGTCGTCAACGACACCGACATCAACGGGCTAGCCAGCGCCGTCTCGGATGCGTTGACCGCCAGGGGATTCGGCGCCGGTGACGTCGGCAACAACGACAAGGACCACGTCGACCGCAGCCAGGTTCAGGCTGCCAAGGAAGACGACCTAGGCGCGCAGGCGGTCGCCAAGGAACTCGGCGGGCTGCCGGTGGTGGCCGACGGTGCGATCCCGGCCGGCACTGTGCGGGTGGTGCTCTCCAGCGACTACACCGGGCCGGGTTCGGGGCTCGAAGGCTCGTTGCCCGCATCGGCCACCGTCAATGAGGCGGCCGGCCAGGCCGGCGACGGCACCCCGCCGCCGCCGTCGCCCATCATCACCGCGGGGTCCGACGATCCCAAGTGCGTCAACTGATGACCAATCTGACTGCCGCGGTGCTGGATCCGTTGTTGCGGGCGGATCCGATGGGACCGCGCATCACCTACTACGACGACGCGACCGGCGAGCGCATCGAACTGTCGACCGTGACGCTGGCCAACTGGGCGGCCAAGACGGCCAACCTGCTGCGCGACGAGCTGGGCGCCGGGCCGGGCACCCGGGTCGCGGTGCTGCTGCCCGCGCACTGGCAGACGGCGGCGGTGCTCCTGGGCGTGTGGTGGGTCGGCGCCGAGGTGGTGCTGACGGGCCCGGCGGACATCGCGCTGTGCACGGTCGACCGGCTCGGCGAGGCGGATGAAGCGGTGAGCGGCGGCGAGGTGGCAGTGCTGTCGCTGGATCCGTTCGGTAAGCCGGTCGACGATCTGCCGATCGGCGTGACCGATTACGCGACCGCGGTGCGCGTGCACGGCGATCAGTACATTCCCGAGCGACAGCCGGGCCCCGCTCTGGAGGGCCGCTCGGTCGACGACGTGCTCGCCGCCGCCACGGCATCGGCGGCGACAGCGGCTCTGAGTTCGTGTGACCGGGTGATGTCGTCGGCGCCGTGGTCAACCGCCGAGGAGATCGTTGAGAACTTCGTCGCGCTGTTCGCCACCGGCGCCTCGCTGGTTCAGGTGGCCAACCCCGACCCGGCCATGCTGGCGCGCCGGCGAGACACCGAGAAGGTCACGCGGTGAACACCGTCCCGGAGGCCGACGTCCTTCGGGCTGAGCGGCGCAGCCTGCGCGCCTACATGTTCACCATGATCGGCCTGGCGTTTCTCGGCTTCGCCATCTATGCCATCACCCGGGTGTCGGCCACCCAGCTCGACGGTGTCATCTCGTTGATCAACGCGGCCGCGGCGTTCATCGCCGCGCGGCTGGCGGTCACCGCTTCCCGGCCGGCCGATGCCGAAAGCCCTTATGGGCGCCTGGCTTTGGAGAACCTGTACGCGCTATTTCGTTCGCTGATGATCCTCGGCGTGGTGATCGTCGGGGTGGTGACGAACTCCATCAAGGTGATCGAGTACGTGGTCACCCGAGAGGGCAGCGAGCCGGAGTTCGGGTTGGCCGCGGTCTACACGGCCGTCTGCGTACTGATCTGCTTCGGCCTGAAGTGGAACCACGAACGCAACAACCGCTCGGTCAACGGCGCGTCGGCGCTGCTTCGGGTGGAGGCCACCGCGGCCAAGATGGAGGCCCTCATCAGTGGTGGCATCTGTGCCTCGCTGGTGCTCGTGGCCATCCTGCCGGAGGGCACATTCCTGACGTCGAAGACCTTCAACATCAAGGACATCGCCGACAGCATCATCGTGCTGATCCTGTGCGCCCTGTTGGTGGGCGAGCCGATCCGGCAGATCCGCCTCGAGTTCGGCCGCCTGTCGGGGCGCCGGGCCGATCCCGTCCTGGACGCGACGGTGCGGGCCGCCATCATGGCGGTCTCCGAGGAGAATGCCGACCAGCTGAATCATGAACTGACCCTCGTCGACTCGCTGGCGATCAGCCGCGGCAAGGCCACCGAGGTGGATCTACGGGTCGCCTACACCGGCGCCATGACGGTCGAGGAGCAGGACGAGATACGGGCGTGGACCTACACCGAGCTGAGCAATCGGATCGGCCCGCTCCGGCTCACCTTGGTGTTCAGCCAGTTTCCGATTCACGCGACGCCGACGGTGTGAATCCACGAAGGCGTGGGCACCGGCTCCCTCATTGAGACGATCGGGAGCGCTGGCGGCTCGACCCGCGGGACGCCGTGGTGGCACGGTGATCTGGACGTCGCCGTGAATGTGGCTGCTCGACGCGGTGATTCGAGATGGCGAAGCCTGATGATGCCGACTCGCAGCCGGACTCGCGCCGAAGCCCGGCACGCCCGGGTGATGGCTGAGCGTAGGCACTAGGCTGCCGGGAGTGAACCGAGCCCCACTGAACCTCACCGCGATCCGGGAGCAGTTCCCCGGCCGCGTCGACGTCGTGACCGATACCGGCTCGACGAATGCCGACCTGCTGGCCCGCCACGCCGCCGGCGAGGACATCAGGGGCACCGTCCTGCTCGCCGAACACCAAAACGCCGGCCGCGGCCGCAACGGGCGCCGCTGGTCGGCGCCACCACGCTCGCAGATCGCCTTGTCCATCGGCGTGGCTGCCGACGACGTGCCGGCCGAGAGCTGGGGCTGGCTGCCGCTGCTCACCGGGGTGGCGCTGGTCGACGCCGTGCGCAACACCACCGGTATCGAGGCGGGCGTGAAGTGGCCCAATGACGTCTTGGTGGGCGACGGCAAGCTCGCCGGCATCCTGGCCGAGGTCGCCGCACCCGACCCGGTGATCGTCGTGGGCCTGGGCCTCAACGTCACGCTGACCACCGACGAGGCACCCGACCCGAGGGCGACTTCACTGCAACTGCTGGGTGCGACGCAACTCGACCGCGACACACTCGTCACCGCGGTCCTGGGCGAACTGACCACCCGTATCCGAAGCTGGCAGGCGGCGAAGGGCCCCGACCCGCACCTCGTCGCCGACTACCGGCAGCGCAGCTCGACACTGGGCGCCAGGGTGCGCGCCATCATGCCCGGCGAGCACGAGATCACCGGCATTGCAACCGATATCGACGCCCTCGGCCGTCTGCACATCGACACCGGCACCGACGTCGTCACCGTGTCCGCGGGTGACATCACCCACCTGCGCCTCGCCGGGAATCCCGACTAGCGCAGCAGCGCGCGGGACATCACGACCCGCTGAATCTGGTTAGTCCCTTCGTAGATCTGAGTGATCTTGGCATCGCGCATCATCCGCTCCACCGGGAAGTCGACGGTATAGCCGGCGCCGCCGAACAGCTGCACGGCGTCGGTGGTGACCTCCATCGCGACGTCGGAGGCGAAGCACTTCGACGCCGCCGAGATGAACCCGAGGTTGGGTTCACCACGCTCGGCGCGAGCGGCCGCGGAGTACACCATCAGCCGCGCCGCTTCGACCTTCATCGCCATGTCGGCGAGCATGAACTGCACACCCTGGAAATCGGAGATCGACGAGCCGAACTGCTTGCGCTCCTTGGTGTATGCGATCGCCGCATCCAGCGCGCCCTGCGCGATACCGACGGCCTGCGCACCGATAGTGGGCCGGGTGTGGTCGAGTGTGGCCAGCGCCGTCTTGAACCCGGTGCCCGGCTCGCCGATCATCCGGTCACCCGGAATGCGGCAGTTCTCGAAATACAGCTCGGTGGTAGGCGAACCCTTGACGCCGAGCTTGCGCTCCTTGGGGCCGACGGTGAAACCCTCGTCGTCCATGTGCACCATGAACGACGAGATCCCGTTGGCGCCCTTGTCCGGATCGGTCACGGCCATCACGGTGTACCAGGTCGACTTGCCGCCGTTGGTGATCCAGGCCTTGGCGCCGTTAAGGATCCAGTCGTCGCCATCGGCCTTGGCGCGAGTCTTCATCGACGCCGCATCGCTGCCGGCCTCGCGCTCACTCAGCCCGTAGGAGGCCATTGCGCCTTCCGCGATCTGCGGAAGCACCCTCTTCTTCAGCTCGTCCGAACCGCGCAGGATCAGGCCCATGGTGCCGAGCTTGTTCACCGCGGGAATGAGCGACGCCGACGCGTCGACCCGAGCGACCTCCTCGATGACAATGCATGCCACCACCGAGTCCCCGCCCTGACCGCCGTACTCCTCGGGCACATGCACGGCGTTGAAGCCCGAGGCGTTCAGCGCGTCCAGGGCCTCCTGCGGGAAGCGCGCGTTCTCGTCGACATCCGCCGCATGGGGAGCGATCTCTTTTTCCGCCAGGGCACGAATCGCGGCCCGCAGCTCCTCATGCTCCTCGGGCAGCTTGAACACATCGAAATCCGGGTTTCCAGCCATCACAGCCTCCTTGCTACTCGTCGGTAACTTTACTCGGAGCTTCACTCGCCGAGTAATCGCTCCCGTAACGCCCGATCCTTGGCCAACACCTGGGCTTCCAGGTCCTCCTGAAACGCCGCCATCCGCTTGCGCAGGACGGCGTCCGACGCTCCCAGAATCCGTACCGCCAGCAGGCCCGCGTTGCGGGCCCCGCCGATCGACACCGTCGCGACCGGCACACCGGCGGGCATCTGCACGATCGACAGCAGCGAGTCCAGCCCGTCCAGCTTGGCCAGCGGCACCGGAACGCCGATGACCGGCAGCGACGTCGCCGACGCCACCATGCCAGGCAGGTGCGCCGCGCCGCCGGCACCGGCGATGATGACCTGCAAGTTGCGGGCGGCCGCGCTGCGGGCGTAATCGAGCATCCGGCCGGGTGTGCGGTGCGCCGAGACCACACCCACCTCGAAGGGGACGTCGAACTCCGCCAGCGCCAGTGCCGCGGCCTCCATCACGGGCCAGTCGCTGTCGCTGCCCATGATCAAGCCGACCACCGGGTTGTTAGCCATTCCCGTGCCCATCCCATCCGTCGGTCCACTCCGCGTGCGACAACCAGTGTGCCGCCCGTTCGGCGCGTTCCCGCACACGATCGACGTCTTGAACGTCACACCCGACAATGTTGACGTGACCCACCTTGCGGCCTGGCCGTTCCTCCTTGCCGTAAAGGTGCACCTTCGCCTCCGGGATCCGGCCGAAAAGGTGGTGCAGCCGCTCGTCGGGCGCCATCGCCGGCGCCTGCGGCGCGCCGAGGATGTTGGCCATCACGGTCACCGGAGCCAGTGGCCGGGTGTCACCGAGCGGATAGTCGAGCACCGCCCGCACGTGCTGTTCGAACTGACTGGTGACCGCGCCGTCCATGGTCCAGTGCCCGGAATTGTGCGGACGCATCGCGAGCTCGTTCACCAACAGCGTGCCCTCTTCTGTCTCGAAGAGTTCGACCGCTAGCACCCCGACGACACCCAACTCGTCGGCCAGTCTCAGACCGAGTTGTTCTGCAGCCGAGGCCAATTCGTCGGACAGGCCCGGCGCCGGCGCGAGCACCGTGACGCAGATCCCGTCACGCTGCACCGTCTCCACCACCGGCCACGCCGCACCCTGCCCGAACGGCGAGCGAGCCACCAGCGCCGAGAGCTCGCGGCGCATCGGCACCCGTTCCTCGAGCAACACTGCGACTCCCTCGGCGAGGTACCCGGCGACCACCTCGCGGGCGTGCGCCACGTCGCGGGTCAACACCACACCCCGGCCGTCGTATCCGCCGCGGACGGTTTTGACCACCACCGCGCCGCCGACGAGTTCGGCGAACGCGTCGACGTCCTCAACGCGCTGTACCTCGGCAAAGCGCGGGATCGGGGCACCCAGCGCGGCCAGTTTGTGGCGCATCACCAGCTTGTCCTGCGCATGCACCAGCGCGGCCGGTGGCGGATAGACCTTCACACCCTCACCGACGAGAGTTTCGAGCATCTCGGTCGGTACGTGCTCGTGGTCGAAGGTCAGCGCGTCCGTACCGACGGCGGCCCGGCGCAGCGCATCGAGATCGGTGTGCGAGCCGATCACGACGTCGGGTGAAACCTGCGCGGCCGGGTCGTCGGGACTGACCGCCAGCACCCGCAGGGTCTGTCCGAGCGCGATCGCCGCCTGATGGGTCATCCTGGCCAACTGGCCGCCGCCAACCATGGCGACGACCGGAGGTCTGGGGCTGCTGTTCGACACGGCCATCATGGTGTCAGACCTGCGCGGCTACACACACCTGTGGCTGTATCCGTAGACTTTGTCCTTGTGTCTTTTGCTGATGCCACGATCGCTCGGCTCCCCCGACCGATCCGGCCCTTCGCCGAGCGGCATCACGAGCTCATCAAGTTCGCGATAGTCGGCGCCTCGACGTTCGTCATCGATTCCGCGATCTTCTACACGCTGAAGCTGACGATCCTCGAGCCCAAGCCGGTCACCGCCAAGGTGATCTCCGGCATCGTCGCGGTGATCGCGTCCTACGTCCTGAATCGAGAATGGAGCTTCCGCAACCGCGGTGGCCGCGAACGGCACCACGAGGCACTGTTGTTCTTCGCGGTCAGCGGTGTCGGCGTGCTGCTGAGCATGGCCCCACTGTGGTTCTCCAGTTATGTGCTGGAACTTCGGGTGCCGCACGTCACGCTGACCATCGAGAACATCGCCGATTTCGTGGCGGCCTACGTCATCGGCAATCTGCTGCAGATGGCCTTCCGATTCTGGGCGTTCCGGCGCTGGGTGTTCCCCGACGAACTCGGCCCGAGCCACGACAAGGCGCTGGAGTCCACCCTTACTGGTGGCGGCCTGGCCGAGGCCATGGAAGACGAATACGAGTCGGCGGCCGAGATCGGCAACGTCACCCCATTGCGCCGCCGGCGGTCCGCCCGTCAGCTGGGCGACTCCTCCGACCCCAGGGTGTCGAAGACTTCGTGATACAGCAGTGAGTGCACCCGTTCCACGCGGGGAATGTCGTGGAACTCAAGGGGATCCTGGCTCGCCGACTCGATGACGAGTGTGCCCGTGCGCAGCATGCGGTCCAGCAGACCGTGGCGGAACTCGACACTGTTGATCCGGGCCAGCGGAATGTCGATGCCCGAGCGGGTCAGCAAGCCGTGCCGGAACATCACTCGGCGGTCGGTGATCACGAAATGGGTTGTCAGCCAAGACAAGAAACGCCACAACGTCAGCCAGCCGACCAGGATGACCCAGATCGCCGCTACTACGCCGAAGAGCACCTTCTTGGCAGTGGGATCCCACGTCGTGGTGTTGATCAGTGCGGCGACGAACGCCGCCACCGCGGTGCTGACGAGCAGCACCAGGACGGGGCCGACCAGTCGTTTCCAGTGCGGATGGCGGTGCAGCACGACCTGCTCGTCACCGGCGAGCACGTTGTCCGGATAACCCATGGTCATTCCCTACGGCACGACGCGCTGGAACACAAGACACGGTGCCCTTAGCGGCTCCTTAAGGTTGCCGATACCATCGTGACCCATGACGAGCGTTACCGAACCGGCCTCCGGGCACACGATCGACATCCACACCACCGCTGGCAAGCTGACGGATCTGCGTCGGCGCGCCGAGGAGGCGCTGCATCCGGTCGGTGAGGCCGCCGTGGACAAGGTCCACGCCAAGGGCAAACTCACCGCTCGCGAACGCATCCTGGCGCTGCTCGACGAGGGCTCGTTCGTCGAACTGGACGCGCTGGCCCGGCACCGCAGCACCAATTTCGGCCTGGAGAAGAACCGCCCGGTCGGCGACGGTGTGGTGACCGGTTACGGCACCATCGACGGCCGCGAGGTCTGCATCTTCAGCCAGGACGCGACCGTCTTCGGCGGCAGCCTCGGCGAGGTCTACGGCGAGAAGATTGTCAAGGTTCAGGAGCTGGCCCTCAAGACCGGCCGCCCACTCATTGGCATCAACGACGGTGCCGGCGCCCGCATCCAGGAGGGTGTGGTCTCCCTCGGTCTCTACAGCCGGATCTTCCACAACAACATCAAGGCCTCGGGCGTGATCCCGCAGATCTCGCTGATCATGGGTGCCGCGGCCGGCGGCCACGTCTACTCCCCCGCACTGACCGACTTCGTCATCATGGTCGACCAGACCAGCCAGATGTTCATCACCGGGCCCGACGTCATCAAGACCGTCACCGGTGAGGACGTCACCATGGAGGAGCTGGGCGGCGCCCACACCCACATGGCCAAGTCGGGCACCGTGCACTACGTGGCCTCCGGTGAGCAGGATGCCCTGGACTACGTTCGCGACCTGCTGAGCTACCTGCCGCCCAACAACTACGCCGAGCCGCCGCGCTACCCGGCCCCGCCGCATCCGGGCGCCATCGAGGAGAACCTCACCGACGAGGACCTCGAGCTCGACACGCTGATCCCGGATTCGCCGAACCAGCCGTACGACATGCACGAGGTGATCACCCGCATCCTCGACGACGACGAATTCCTCGAGGTTCAGGCCGGTTACGCGCAGAACATCATCGTCGGTTTCGGCCGGGTCGATGGTCGTCCGGTGGGCATTGTGGCCAACCAGCCCACCCAGTTCGCCGGCTGCCTGGACATCAACGCCTCGGAGAAGGCCGCCCGGTTCGTGCGGACCTGCGACTGCTTCAACATCCCGATCGTGATGCTGGTCGACGTGCCCGGCTTCCTGCCGGGCACCGAACAGGAATTCAACGGCATCATCCGCCGCGGCGCGAAGCTGCTCTACGCCTACGGCGAGGCCACGGTCGCGAAGATCACCGTCATCACCCGCAAGGCCTACGGCGGCGCCTACTGCGTGATGGGGTCCAAGGACATGGGCTGCGACGTCAACGTGGCCTGGCCGACGGCGCAGATCGCGGTGATGGGCGCCTCGGGCGCGGTTGGCTTCGTCTACCGCCCCCAGCTCAAGGACGCCGCGACCAAGGGCGAGGACGTTGACGCCCTGCGCCTGGAACTACAGCAGGACTACGAGGATACCCTGGTGAACCCCTATATCGCCGCCGAGCGCGGCTATGTCGACGCGGTGATCCCGCCGTCGCACACCCGGGGTTACATCTCCACCGCCCTGCGGTTGCTGGAGCGCAAGATCGCCCAGGTGCCGCCGAAGAAGCACGGGAACATTCCGCTGTGAGTCGAGAGAGCGCAGCGAACGAGACGAACGGTTGGGCGCTGTGAGTCGAGAGAGCGCAGCGAACGAGACGAACGGTTGGGCGCTGTGAGTCGAGAGAGCGCAGCGAACGAGACGAACGGTTGGGCATTGTGACCAAGCACGAGGACATCACCGAACTCAGCGACCCGCGCGACATCACGCTCGACAATCCCGAGCCGGCCACACCGGAAATCCGCATCGAGCGGGGCAACCCGAGCGACGAGGACATCGCCGCGCTGGTCACCGTGCTGGCTGCCGCCAGTGGTGGCGGCGCGGCGCCGGGTCCGCAGGAGCTCAATCTGTGGGGCCATCCGGTCGACAAGCTTCGCTATGGCATCACCAGCTGGCATCGGGTGACGCTGCTGGAGCGGACGCACATGCGGAGATGACGCGCGTCGTCCTGGGCTCGGCCTCCACGGGCCGGCTGCGGGTGCTACGCAACGCCGGCATCGACCCGCTGGTGATCGTCTCCGGTGTCGACGAGGACGCCGTCGTCGCCGCACTCGGACCCGATGCCGAGCCCGGTGACGTCGTCACCGCACTGGCCACCGCCAAGGCGAACGCGGTCTGCGCAGTGCTGGACCACGATGCGGCCGTGGATTGTGTTGTGATCGGCTGCGATTCGATGCTCTACATCGACGGTGCGCTGCGCGGTAAGCCAGGTACCGCGGAAGAGACCATGCGGCAATGGCATTCGATGGCCGGGCGCAACGGTCTGCTCTACACCGGACACTGCGTCGTGCGGGTGCGCCACGGCGCGACGGTCCACACCGCCGCACGCGCCGAGGTGACCCGGGTGCGGTTCGCCACGCCCGCGGCCGCCGACCTGACGGCCTACGTCGCCAGCGGTGAACCACTGCAGGTCGCCGGCGCATTCACCCTCGACGGGCTCGGTGGCTGGTTCATCGAGGGCGTCGACGGCGACCCGTCGAACGTGGTCGGGCTCGGGCTGTCGCTCACCCGTGGCCTGCTGGCCGCGGTCGGGCTCTCGATCGGTGAGCTCTGGGCGGCCAATCCGGTCGGCTGATCGGCGGTAGGCTCATCCCGTGCCGCTTTCCGCAGATCCCAGCCCTGCCCTGAAGGACTACGCCCACCCTGAGCGCCTGGTCACCGCCGACTGGTTGTCGGCTCACCTGGGCACCCCCGGACTGGCAATCGTCGAGTCCGACGAAGACGTGCTGCTCTACGACATCGGCCACATTCCGGGCGCGGTGAAGATCGACTGGCACACCGACCTCAACGATCCGCGAGTACGCGACTACATCACCGGTGAGCAGTTCGCCGACCTGATGAACCGCAAGGGCATCTCCCGCGACGACACCGTGGTGATCTACGGCGACAAGAGCAACTGGTGGGCCGCCTACGCGCTGTGGGTGTTCACCCTGTTCGGCCATCAGGACGTCCGGCTGCTCAACGGCGGGCGCGATCTGTGGATCTCCGACGGCCGCGACACCACGCTGGACGTACCCAGCCGGGCCACCACCGGCTACCCCGCCGTCGAGCGCAACGACGCCGCCATCCGCGCCTACCGGGACGATGTGCTTGCCTCCCTGGGCCATTCGACGCTGATCGACGTGCGCTCCCCGCAGGAGTACACCGGCGAACGCACCCACATGCCCGACTATCCGGAGGAGGGTGCGCTGCGCGGCGGCCACATTCCCACCGCCGTGTCGGTGCCGTGGGCCAAGGCCGCCGACGACAGCGGCCGGTTCCGCAGCCGCGCCGCACTCGAGGAGGTGTACTCCTTCGTGCAGCCCGGTGACGACATCATCGCCTACTGTCGCATCGGCGAGCGCTCGAGCCACACCTGGTTCGTGCTCACCTATCTGCTGGGGATCCCGGGTGTGCGCAACTACGACGGTTCGTGGACCGAGTGGGGCAATACCGTGCGGGTGCCGATCGTCGCCGGGGACCAGCCCGGCACCGTATGAGCATGCCGGCGGCCCTGGCCGAGGTCGTCTCCGACTTCGCCGACGTGCAGGGCCAGGACAAGTTGACCTTGTTGCTGGAGTTCGCCAATGAATTACCAGCACTGCCGTCCACCTTGGAAGAGGCGGCCATGGAGCCGGTCCCGGAGTGCCAGTCGCCGTTGTTCCTGCACGTCGACGCCTCCGACACCGACCACGTCCGGCTGTTCTTCAGCGCCCCGGTCGAGGCGCCGACGACACGCGGGTTCGCCTCCATCCTGGCAACGGGTCTGGACGGGCAGTCCGCGGCCGCCATCCTGGCCGTGCCGGACGACTTCTATGCCGACCTCGGTCTGGCGGCGCTGATCAGTCCGCTGCGGTTGCGCGGGATGTCGGCGATGCTGACGCGGATCAAGCGCCGTCTGCGCACAGGCGGCTGAAACCTACTCACCGGTAGGGGCACCGGCTCGCTCGTGTCTGAGGGGCGCCGCTTACACTGCCGTGCGAACCTATTTTTAAAGAACGTTCTTAGAGTCACGCTAAGCAGGAGGCGCGGTGCCCAGTCAGACCATCTCCAAAGTCCTCGTCGCCAACCGTGGTGAGATCGCGGTCCGCGTGATCCGGGCGGCCAGGGATGCCGGACTGGCCAGTGTGGCGGTGTACGCCGAGCCCGACGCCGACGCGCCGCACGTGCGGCTGGCGGACGAGGCGTTCGCCCTCGGCGGCCAGACCTCGGCTGAGTCTTACCTCGACTTCGGCAAGCTGCTCGACGCGGCCGCCAAGTCGGGCGCCAACGCGATCCACCCCGGCTACGGCTTCCTCTCGGAGAACGCCGACTTCGCCCAGGCGGTCCTCGACGCCGGGCTGATCTGGATCGGCCCGAGCCCGCAGTCGATCCGCGATCTCGGTGACAAGGTCACCGCCCGCCACATCGCCGCCCGCGCGAAGGCACCGCTGGTGCCGGGCACCCCGGATCCGGTCAAGGACGCCGACGAGGTCGTCGCGTTCGCCAAGGAGTACGGCGTCCCGGTCGCCATTAAGGCGGCATTCGGTGGCGGCGGCCGCGGCATGAAGGTCGCCCGTTCTATCGAAGAGATCCCCGAGCTGTTCGAGTCGGCCACCCGTGAGGCGATCGCCGCCTTCGGTCGCGGCGAGTGCTTCGTCGAGCGTTACCTGGACAAGCCGCGCCACGTCGAGGCCCAGGTGATCGCCGACACCCACGGCAATGTTGTCGTCGCCGGCACCCGCGACTGCTCGCTGCAGCGCCGCTTCCAGAAGCTCGTCGAGGAGGCTCCGGCCCCGTTCCTGACCGACGCGCAGCGCAAGGAGATCCACGAGTCCGCCAAGCGGATCTGCAAGGAGGCCGGGTATTACGGTGCCGGCACCGTCGAGTACCTGGTCGGCCAGGACGGCCTGATCTCGTTCCTCGAGGTCAACACCCGCCTGCAGGTGGAACACCCGGTCACCGAGGAGACCTCAGGTATCGACCTGGTTCGCGAGCAGTTCCGCATCGCCAACGGTGAAGAGCTGGACATCACAGAAGATCCCACGCCGCGTGGACACTCCATCGAGTTCCGCATCAACGGTGAGGACGCCGGCCGCGGCTTCCTGCCCGCCCCCGGACCCGTCACCAACTTCGTCCCGCCCACCGGCCCCGGCGTGCGGCTGGACTCCGGCGTCGAGACCGGTTCGGTGATCGGCGGCCAGTTCGACTCGATGCTGGCCAAGCTGATCGTCACCGGTGCCACCCGCCAGCAGGCTCTGCAGCGCGCCCGCCGCGCCCTGGACGAGTTCACCGTAGAAGGCCTGGCCACCGTCATCCCGTTCCACCGCGCGGTCGTCAGCGACCCGGCGTTCATCGGCGACGAGGACGGCTTCACCGTGCACACCCGCTGGATCGAGACCGAGTGGGACAACATCGTCGAACCGTTCACCGGCGGTGGCGCGGTCGACGAGGAAGAGCCCCAGCCGCGCCAGAAGGTGGTCGTCGAGGTCGGTGGCCGCCGCGTCGAGGTGTCGCTGCCCGGCGACCTCGCGCTCGGCAATGGCGGCGGGGCGGTCGAGTCGGGCGTGATCCGCAAGAAGCCCAAGGCGCGCAAGCGCGGCGCGCACGCCGGTGCCGCCGCTTCCGGTGATGCGGTCACCGCGCCGATGCAGGGCACCGTGGTGAAGGTGGCCGTCGAAGAAGGCCAGACCGTTGCCACCGGTGACCTTGTGGTGGTGCTGGAGGCCATGAAGATGGAGAACCCGGTGACCGCCCACAAGGACGGCGTCATCACCGGGCTGGCCGTCGAGGCGGGCGCCGCGATCACCCAGGGCACCGTCCTGGCCGAGATCAAGTAGCGCTGCGGACCCGGCGCCGTTGAACCACGGCGCGGTGTGCAGCCGGGCGTCGCCGTCGGGCTCGAGTTGTCGTGCTGAGCGTGACGGCGCCGAGCGTGACGGCGATTCCCGCCAGCAGGGCTCCCCCGAATATGTCGCTGAGCCAGTGGGCGCCGAGCATGAGTCGGCTGACCGAGACGATCAGCGCTCCCGCCACGGCGAGCGTGACGAGCATGCCGCGCAGCACCCGTTGGCTGTGTGCGCCAATGCCGACGGCCACGACACCGAGCAATGTGGCGGTGCCCGCGACATGCCCCGACGGAAATGGATGTAGGGCTTCACTGAGCCCCGGCGCCGCCGCGGCCTCGGCTGCGCTGACCGGTCTTTCGATGGTGGCCTTCATGAAGTCCTTGACGAACACGGCGAAACCCGTGGTGCCCACCACCACGATGCCGGGAACCAGTGACCGGTAGCGAATCGACAGCAACGCCCCGCTGATCACCCCGGCGATCGCGACGGCGGCCGGGTTGCCGATCCGGGCGACCTCCGCCGCCACGGCACGTAACGGCTGACAACGCTGCGTGCACTGGTTGATCACCGACGCCGTCGGGCCGTCCAGTGCGGTGACCCACCCCTGGGTGCACACCCCGATCGTGACCCCCGCAAGCGCGGTGACCAGCCCAAGGACGATCAACGCCGGGCCCCACCTACTGCCGCCGATCAGCACACCCGCGGCCATCAACAGACCGAAGCCGACGAGCGCGAAAGTGAGGGTGCCGATGCCCAGATTGTGCCATTGCCGGGCCGGCTCGGCCCACCGACGTCGGCCTCCCGCCATCGAGCATGATGGACGCTGTGAGCGAGGACATCGAGCGGGTGCGGATCGGCACCGCCGAGCGCGAAGAGGCCATGCAATTGCTGAGCAAGCAGTTCTCCGAGGGCCGGCTGAACCCCGATGAGTTCTCCGAACGCAGTGCGGCGGTCAGTGCCGCTGTCACCCGCGCCGACTTGGACCCGATCTTCGCCGACCTGCCGGCCAAACCCGGCGTCGCATCGCGCCAGGACACCGAACGCGTCCGCGACTGGCGCGCCATTGTGATGGCCCTCATTCCGCTTGCGGCCCTGGCGTTCACCATTCTGGTGCCACACGGCTGGCTGGCCTGGCTGGCGCTCCCGGTGCTCGGCATGCTGCTCTACGGTCGCCGTTGACATGGATCCTGTCGAAATCAACGCCGGCAGCTGGTATTTGCGCGCGCTGCGCGCCGATGATCGGATAGACGACCGGCCCGCGCTGGCCGACCTCGGTGAAGCCGATCCGGACTACGTGACCAAGACCCTTACCGGGTGGCAGCACGACATTGCCTATTCGTGGGCGGTCTGCGAGCCGACAACCGGTGAGCTGCTCGGCGAGGTGGTGCTCGACGTCGCAACCGGCGCGATCATCCACCGCTGCCGGCCCGGCCAGGATGAGGCGACCCGCACCGCCGCCGACTCGGTGCGCCGATTCGCCGAGTCGATCGGCATCTAGCGCTCGTCGATGTCGATACCGGTCGCCAGGTCGGAACAATCGACAGCGGCGACGTCGCTGCGTCCGGCCAGGAATCGGCGGGCGCCCTCGTCACCGGTCAGGGTCTCCCCCAGCGCGGGCCAGTGCCGCCGGGCGATGACCACCGGGTGCCCGGGACGGGCACCGTAGGTCGCCCGCGCGATACCCGAATCGCAGGACCGTGCCGCCGCCAGCACTCGATCGACGACGTCGGCACCTATATCCGGAGTGTCGACGGTGAGTACGACGGCGAAGTCGGCGTCACCCACCGCCGCCAGGCCGGCGCGCAGCGAGGCACCCATTCCGTGGCGCCAGTCGTCGGCGATCACCGCGCGGGCCGGCGCGGGCACGTCGAGGACGGCCGCACCCAGCACTACCACCACCTCATCGCACCCGGACAGCGCCGCCACCGCCGCGTCGAGCCAACGACCTTGGCTGGCAAGGACTTTCGGCATCCCGTACCGGATTCCAGCGCCTGCAGCCAGCAGCACGCCCGCCGCCCGGCCACGCTTCGACATGCGAACAGTGTGAACTGGGGTGATTCTTGGACGATGTCCGCCCCGGTGAAACCGAAGAAGCGGGTGCACCCCGTCGACGAGGTGCTGCCCGTCCCGAAGCTCGCGACCTACGGCTTCCAGCATGTCGTCGCGTTCTACGCCGGCGCCGTACTGGTGCCGATCCTGATCGCCAGCGCCATCAAATTGCCGTCCGAGGACCTGGTCAAGCTCATCACCGCCGACCTGTTCACCTGCGGCATCGCGTCGATCATCCAGTCCGTCGGCTTCTGGAAGATCGGCGTGCGACTGCCGCTACTCCAAGGTGTCACCTTCGCCGGCGTGGCACCCATCATCGCCATCGGCCTGGCCCACGGCGGCGGCGCGGCCAGCCTGCTCCACGTCTACGGCGCGGTGATCGTCGCCGGCGTGTTCACCTTCCTCATCGCCCCAGTCTTCATCCGGCTGTTGCGATTCTTCCCGCCGGTGGTGACGGGCACCCTGATCACGATCATCGGCCTGTGCCTGGTGCCGGTCGGCGCGGGTGACGCCGTGACCAACCCGCATACCGGCGAACACGACCCCACCAACCTGCGCTGGCTGCTCTACGCGCTGGGCACTATCGCCGTGATCGTGGCCATCCAGCGGCTCTTCCGCGGCTTCGTCGCCACCATCGCGGTGCTGCTCGGCCTGGTGGCCGGCTGCGCGGTGGCGTTCGCGCTGGGCGACATGAGCTTTGCCAAGGTGGGCGCCGCCGACCTGGTCGGGTTCACCGCGCCGTTCCTGTTCGGCATGCCCAAGTTCGACGTGGCGGCCTGCATCACCATGATCATCGTGCTGCTGATCACGGCCGTGGAGTCCACCGGCAGCACCATCGCCACCGGCGAGATCGTCGGCAAGCGGATCAAGGCCGACGACATCGGCAACGTGCTGCGCGCCGACGGCCTGGCCACCGTGATCGGCGGGGTCTTCAACTCCTTTCCCTACACGGCGTTCTCCGAGAACGTCGGTCTGGTGCGGCTTACCGGCGTGAAGAGCCGATGGGTGGTGGCCGCCGCCGGCGTCATCATGATCGTGCTCGGGTTCCTGCCCAAGGTCGCCGCGGTCGTGTCGGCCATCCCGCAGCCGGTCCTCGGCGGGGCCGCGCTGACCCTGTTCGCCACCGTCGCGGTGGTGGGCATCCAGACCCTGGGCAAGGTGGACTTCACCGACCACCGCAACCTGATCATCGTCACCACCAGCCTGGCGTTGGCGTTGTGGGTGACCACCTATCCCGACGTCGCCAAGGCCATGCCGACCGGGATCGACCTCTTGTTCGGCAGCGGTATCAGCATCGGGGCGATCACCGCGATCGTGCTCAACATCGTCTTCTTCCACACCGGCAGCCGCGGCCCGCGCGTAGCCGGCGCGGGCACCATCACCCTCGACGAGGTCAACGCGATGACCGCAGAACGCTTCACCGAGGTCTTCGGCCACGTCGTGCAGGACGTGCCGTGGGCAGTTGCCCGGGCATTCGCGGCCCGTCCGTTCACCGACACCAAGGCCCTGCGGGAGGCGTTCTCAGACGCGGTGCTCACCGGCTCGGCCGACCAGCAGCGCGAGCTGCTCGACGCCTTCCCCGACCTCGGCGCCGAGGACGAGACCGGACACGCGCTGGCCGTCGACCATGTGGCGCTGAGCAATTTGAGCGACGACGACCACAATGACGTGGTGGAGTTGGCGACGGCTTACCGCGAGCACTTCGGCTTCCCGCTGGTGATTTGCGCGCGGGAAACCGAACACTTCGACCGGGTGCTGCGCAACGGCTGGTCACGGATGGACAACCCGCCAGCCGCCGAGCGGGCGTTCGCGCTGATCGAGATCGCCAAGATCGCCAACTACCGCTTCGCCGATCTGGTGGCCGACGCCAACCCGATCGCCGCCGCGCGGTTCAACCGGCTCAACGAGCTGACGTGAGAGCCGTCGGCCTGCCCGCGTTCAACCAGATGTCCGAGCGTCAGCGCATGCACGCCCTGTTCGAGGTGTGCTCGTCGCCGATCTGGGCACGCCGGGTGCTGGCGGGCGGGCCGTTCGCGGATACCGAGGCGCTGTTGGACCGCGCCGACCGGGTGCTGGCCGAACTCCCCGACAGCGAGCTGGACGCCGCCCTGGACGGCCACCCACGCATCGGGGATCGCCCCGACAACCCGTCCTCGGCGCGCGAGCAGGCCGGGGTGGCCGATGCCGACGCCGCCGTCAAGGCGGAATTGGCCGCCCGCAACCGCGACTACGAGGGCAGGTTCGGCTATGTGTACCTGGTCTGCGCCAGCGGGCGCTCGGCCGAGGAACTCCTGGGTATCCTCACCGAGCGGCTGGGCAACGACCCCGAAACCGAACGCCGGGTGATGCGCAGCGAACTGGCCAAGATCAACCGCCTGCGCCTGCAGCGGCTGCTGAGCGCACCTGCGGCAGAGTGATCGCATGGCACACCTGAGCACCCACGTCCTCGACGCCGCGATCGGCGCCGCCGCGACCGGGGTCGCGGTCACCCTCACCGACGCCGGCGGGCACCCCATCGCGGACGCCACGACCGATGCCGACGGCCGGATCGCCTTCGACCAGGATCTCGCCGCCGGGCTGCACCGGCTGCGGTTCGATACCGCGGGCTACTTCAGCTGCCGCGGCGTGACGAGCTTCTACCCCGAGGTCGTCATCGCCTTCCAGATCGCCGAACCGACAGGCAAATACCATGTGCCACTGCTGTTGTCGCCGTATTCCTACTCGACCTACCGGGGGAGCTGAGCAATGAAGGCGGTGATCATCGGCGCGGGCATGGGCGGCCTGAGCACCGCGATCGCGTTACGGCAGATCGGCATCGACACCGAGGTCTACGAGCGGGTCACCGACAACAAGCCGGTGGGCGCCGCCATCTCGGTGTGGTCCAACGGCGTCAAATGCCTGAATTACCTTGGCCTGGAGGAACAGACAGCCGCGCTCGGCGGGATCGTCGACAGTATGAGCTACCTCGACGGCCACACCGGCGAGACCATGTGCCGCTTCTCGATGGAGCCGCTGATCGACGAGGTCGGCCAGCGCCCCTACCCCATCGCCCGCGCGGAGTTGCAGCTCATGCTGATGCAGGCCTATGGAGTCGACCGCATCCACTTCGGTATGACGATGACCGGCGTGCGCGACACCGGCGGCGGCGCCACCGTGACGTTCGCCGACGGGACGACCGTCTCGGCTGACCTGGTGATCGGCGCCGACGGGGCGAACTCCGTCACGCGCGAGTACGTGCTGGCCCGCCCGGTCACCCGCCGCTACGCCGGCTACGTGAACTTCAACGGCCTGGTGGACGTCGACGAACGGATTGGGCCGGCCACCGAGTGGACCACCTACGTCGGCGACGGCAAACGCGTCTCGGTGATGCCGGTTGCCGGGGGCCGGTTCTACTTCTTCTTCGACGTGCTCGAGCCCCAGGGCATGAGCTACGAGCGCGGCTCGGCCCGCCAGGTGCTGCGATCCCATTTCGCGGGCTGGGCGCCCGGGGTGCACGCGCTGATCGATGCGCTCGACCCGTCGAGCACCAACCGGGTGGAGATACTCGACCTCGACCCCTTCCACACATGGGTACGCGGCCGTGTGGCGGTGCTGGGCGATGCCGCCCACAACACCACCCCCGACATCGGACAGGGCGGCTGCTCGGCGATGGAGGACGCCGTCGCCCTGCAGTGGGCGCTGCGCGACCATCCCGAAGACATCGATGCCGCGCTGGCGGCCTATCAGCGTGCACGCACAGAACGGGCCGGTGAGCTGGTGCTGCGCGCCCGCCGACGCTGCGACGTCACCCACGCCAAGGAGCCGGAGATCACCGCGCAGTGGTACCGCGAGTTGCGAAACGAAGACGGCAGCAACATCATTCGTGGAATTGTCGGTAACATCATGGGCGGCCCGCTGACACCGCTACCCTGATCGGGGGTGTGAAGATGATGAGAACCCGCGGTTGTGCCGGTCCAGCCTGCGGCGGTAGGGGTATCGTCTGGGACAGGTTGAGTTAACAGCCGCCCGGAACAGCGTCAAAGACGTGCAGGGCAGGCATTCTCCCTGCACCCACGAGTTTTTTACTTGACGTGATCCACAGTACGAATGCTCGTTCACTGATGGAGTCACCATGTCTGTTGTACGAACAGATCAATCCACGCGTCCGGCTGCCCCGCAAACCCGCGAGTGCCACACCGCACGTTTCACCACCGACTGGCCCGACGAGGCCGTTGGCATTATCACCGTCCGCGGCGAACTCGACGCGTCCAACAGCGCGGCCTTCGCCGACCATGTCGACGAGTGCGCCACCGAGGGCGTCCGGCTGGTGCTGGACTTAAGTCCACTGGAATTCTTTGGGACAGCTGGCTTTTCAGCCCTCCATACCATCAACGTCCGGTGCGCGAATGCCGCATCCCGCTGGGCGCTGGTGACCGGCGAGTCCGTGTCGCGCCTGCTGCGGGTCTGCGATCCCGACCACGCGCTTCCGATCGCCGAGTCGGTGCCGGAAGCGATCGCGCTGCTCGATGGCGAGCCACGCCGGCTACTGCAGCTGGTCGCGAAGCCGAGCTAGCGACTTCGCCAGCAGCCGCGACACGTGCATCTGGGAGATGCCGACCCGCTCGGCGATCTGCGTCTGGGTCAGCGACTCGAAGAACCGCAGCAGCAACACGGTGCGTTCCCGCTCCGGCAGTGCCGCGAGCAAGGGCCGTAGGGCCTCGCGGTTCTCGATCTGGTCCAGGCTGAGGTCGACGTCGCCGAGGGTGTCGACGATCGCCGGTGCGTCCTCGTCGCTGCCGCTGCCACCGGAATCGATCGACAGCGTGTTGTAGGAGCTACCCGCGACCAGGCCTTCGACGACCTCTTCGCGCTCCATGCCGAGTTCCTCGGCCAGCTCGGAGGCGGTCGGTGCGCGGCCCAGCCGCTGGGACAGTTCCGAGGTCGCCGTGCCGAGCCGTAGGTGCAATTCCTTGAGCCGGCGCGGCACCTTCACCGACCAGCTGTTGTCCCGGAAGTGGCGGCGGACCTCGCCCATGATCGTCGGCACCGCGAATGACACGAAGTCCGAACCGGTCTCGAAGTCGAAACGGATGACGGCATTGACCAGACCGACGCGCGCCACCTGGACGAGATCGTCGCGCGGCTCGCCGCGGCCATCGAAGCGGCGGGCGATGTGGTCGGCCAGCGGCAGGCACCGCTCGACGATGCGGTCTCGCTTACGTTGGAATTCCGGCGAATCCGGATCCAGTTTCGCCAACTCCCGGAACATGTCCGGGACGTCGGCGTACTCCGAATTCGTCCGGGGTGACGAACTGTTCGCTCGGGGACTCACTGCCCGGAGCCCGCCCGCCTCGTGGTCAAGGTGATACCGAACACCTGCCCGTCGCCACTGGGCTCATGACCGTTGTGAAAGGTCTGCACGTCGTCGGTCAGAGAGCTGAGCACATGCCAGCTGAAGCTACCCGGAGTGACCACGTCATAGGTGTCACATGTCGTCGACGTCTCCACCACAACCACGTCGTCGCGCGGGTCGACAACCACCACGAGCGTCGCGTCCGGCGACGCCGAGCGGATCAACCTGGTGCAGGCCTCGTCGACGGCCAGCCGCAGATCGGCCACGGCGTCGAAATCCAGGTCCTCGAATGTCCCGACCGCGCCGACCACGGTACGCAGCACGGCGAGGTTTTCCAGCCTCGCAGCAACTCTCAACTCGACAGCGTTGGCACCACGTTGGTGCCCGCTGCCACGGCTTTCGCCATCCGTCATCTGGCCTCCTGGCAATGTCGACCCGACACTACTCCAGTCCTCGGGTCTGCTAACCACGGTCGCGTGCCCAGGAAGTCGTCGTCATGGTCGCCTCTTCATACCCATCCGGTGGCAGAGCTCAAACATGCGCCGGTCGCTGCTCACCCGAAAGCGGCGCCCCCATCATCGGGACAAGTCGCGAGTGGCCGGGCCTCCAGGACGGTGCCGTCGGCGTTGAATCGGGATCCGTGCAACGGGCAGTCCCGCGCGACCACGTTCCACGGCGGTCCGCTGACCGACCTGGCGCCGTCGCGCAGGCTTCCGTTGCGATGAGTCACCGGCGTCGCCCAGCCGGCGGCCAGTTGCCAGCCCGGTCGGCTCGTGCGGGCTCCAGCTGGCGAACGCCGGCGCCCAGCGGGCGTGTTGCCCGCCGAGGAGGCGCTTGGCGAGCAGCAGCGCCGCGGCGACGCCGTTGGTCATGCCCCATTTGGCGAATCCGGTTGCCACGAAGAAGTGGTCGCTACCAGGTAGCAGCGGGCCGACATAGGGCAGTTCGTCGACGGCTACGTAATCCTGCGCGGACCAGTAATGGGTCGGCTCGGATCCGGGAAAGTGTCGTGTGGTCCAGCCGACCAATTCGTCGTAGGAGGTGCGCGGGCTGTCTTTTCGACCCGCCGCGGTCGAGGCGATACCCACCGGAGTTGAGCCGTAACTCCGCCGCGTGCGCGAGTAGCGTGACAGGTGATGACTGACACCGATTCCTTCCCCGACGACGTGCCGATCGCCGACGCTGTCGAGCAGCTGCGGCCCGCTTCGGAACCCGTCGAGCCGGACATCGTCGTCGGCCCGTCCGACGTGCCGCTCGAGAGCAACGAATCGGACTGGCAGGAACAGCTGCAGGTCGTCGAGGATCCGGATCCGGACGAGATCCGCGAATAGGAAATGTTTGGCCCGCCGGTCGGGCTGGGTAAAGACCCCTGCGAAGAGGCAGCAACCTCAGCAAAGGGGGTAGGACGTATTGAACACCGCAACGTCCACCAGGAACGGCTCGAACACCGACGATATCCGCCTTTTCCGGCCATCCCGGTCCTGTGCGTACGAAGGCTGGACCGTGGCAGAGCTGAAGAAGCGAGCAAAGCAACTCGGTATCTCCGGATACTCCGGACTGAGCAAAGAAAAGTTGATTTCGCTGATCCGTAGCTACTGATTGACCGCGAGCGGCCGTGGGGGCGGCCGCTCGCGGATCAGCACGCTGGCGTGCGGCGTCGGCCCGCGCGCTCTACGTTCGTGACGTGGATATCCCGACCGTCGAGGTGGTCGACACCCCGACCCGTCGCGCCGAGGTGTGGCCGCTGGGCCCTGCCGACGCCGTCCTGGCCGGCGGGACGTGGTTGTTCTCCGAGCCTCAAGTCCACCTGCGCAGATTGGTCGACCTCACCACGCTCGGCTGGGCGCCGCTCACCGTCAGCGACGACGGCCTCGAGATCGCCGCGACCTGCAGCATCGAGCAGGTCGCGGCGCTGTCCCGACGCCTGCCCGACGAGCGACCCGGCTGGGCCGCCGCACCACTGTTCCGCCAGTGCGCGTCGGCGTTGAAGGCGTCGTTCAAGGTGTGGAAGACGGCCACCGTGGGCGGGAACATCTGCTTGTCTTTCCCCGCCGGCTCCATGATTTCGCTGTGCACCGCGCTCGACGGCCGACTACTCATCTGGCGACCCGACGGCGGCGAGCACTGGATGCCGGTGCGCGAATTCGTCACCGGCGCTGCGCACAACCGGCTGGCCTCGGCCGAGATACTGCGGTCAGTGCACCTACCGGCCCCGGCACTGCGGGCAAGGACCGCGTACCGCAAGGTCGCCCCGTCGACCCTGGGGCGCTCCGGCGTGGTGGTCATCGGGCGGCGCGACGCCGCCGACGACGGCGGCCGGCTGACTGTCTCGATCACCGGTGCCACCGTGCGGCCCTACCTGTTCACTTTCGCCGGCAGGCCCGCAGAGGAACAGCTTCGCGGCGCGCACGCGTCGATCCCGGACGAGGACTGGACCGACGACGCGCACGGCGACCCGGACTGGCGCGCGGCTATGGCTCTGTTGCTAGCCCGACAGGTCTGCGCGGAGCTGGCGTGAGCGGCGCGAACATCCGCATCAACGGGGTCGAGCAGCCCGATGAGCCCCGGCCTGGGCAGTGTCTACGCACCTACCTTCGCGAGCACGGGCATTTCGAGGTCAAGAAGGGGTGCGACGCCGGGGACTGCGGCGCGTGCTCAGTGCTGGTGGACGGCGAACCGATGCACTCGTGCATCTATCCGGCGTTTCGCGCCGCGGGACGCGACGTGACGACCGTCGCCGGCCTGGGCAGCCCCGAGGACATGCACCCGCTGCAGCGGCGGTTCGTCGAGGCCGGCGGATTCCAGTGCGGGTTCTGCACCGCGGGCATGATCGTGACCGGCTCGACCCTTACCGGCGACGACCCGGCGCAGCTGGCCGAGCAGCTGAAGGGAAACCTGTGCCGGTGCACCGGTTACCGGTCGATCACCGACGCCCTGGCTGGGACATCCAACACCGAGAAGCCGGCCGGCGTCGGCCGGTCGGTGAGTCCACCCGCCGCGGTGCGGGTGGTCACCGGGACCGAGCGCTACACCATGGACTTCGAACCCGACGAACCGCTGCTGCACATGGCCGTACTGACCAGCCCCCTTCCGCATGCCCGCATCGTCGCCATCGATACCGCTGCAGCACAGTCGATTCCGGGAGTCCGGCTGGTACTGACCCACCTCGACAGTCCGGCGGTGGCCTTCTCCACCGCGCGCCACGAGTTGCGCGCCGACGATCCCGACGACACCCGGGTGCTCGACGATACGGTGCGCTTCGTCGGCCAGCGGGTGGCAGCGGTGGTGGCCGACGACCTGGCCACCGCCGAACAAGCCTGTCGCGCAATCACCGTGGAGTACCAGCGGCTGCCCGCGGTGTTCGATCCCGACCAGGCACGCCGGCCCGGCGCTCCCCTGTTGCACGCCGACAAGGGACCTGCGGCCCGGATCGCCGACCCATCGCGCAATGTGGTCGCTCAGCTGCACGGTGGTGTGGGCAACGTCGAGGCGGGAACAAACGCCGCGATGGCGGCGGGCGGGGCGGTGGTCACCGGCCGCTACACGACCGCCCGGGTGCAGCACACACACCTGGAGACGCACGGCTGCACCGGGTGGCGGGATGCACAGGGGCGGTTGGTGATTCGGGCCAGCACGCAGGTCCCGTTCTTGGTCCGCGACGAGCTGTGCCACATCTTCGGCCTGCGGCGCGACCGGGTGCAGGTGATCGCGGCGCGGGTGGGCGGCGGCTTCGGCGCCAAGCAGGAGATGCTGGTCGAGGACCTCGTCGCACTCGCCGTTCTGCGCCTGGGCCGTCCGGTGCGCTACGAGTTCACTCGCACCGACCAGTTCCGCACTGCCCCGTGCCGCCACCCGTACCGCGTCGACGTGACGGTCGCGGCGGGGGCCGACGGTGTGCTCACCGCGCTGGGGGTCGACGCGCTGGTCGACGCGGGGGCGTACGGCAATCACAGCATGGGGGTGCTGTTCCACAGCTGCGGCGAGTCACTGTCGGTCTACCGCTGCCCCAACAAGCGGGTCGATGCCGAGGCCGTCTACACCAATCACCTACCGTCGGGGGCGTTCCGCGGATACGGGCTGGGGCAGGTGATCTTCGCCGTCGAGTGTGCGCTCGACGAGTTGGCCGGCCGGCTCGGGATCGACCCGTACGAACTGCGCCGCCGCAACGTGGTGGTGCCCGGTGACGACTTCGTCGACTGGCACGTGGCCTCCGACGATCTGGCCTTCGGTAGCTACGGCTTGGACCAATGCCTGCAGCTGGCGCAGTCGGCGCTGCGTCGCGGCAACGGCGTGGCCCCGCCACCGGGTCCGCAGTGGCGCGTCGGCGAGGGCATGGCCCTGGCTATGATCGCCACCATTCCGCCACGCGGACATCTGGCCGATGCGACGGTGACCGTGAATTCCGAAGGACAGTACACGCTTTCGATCGGTACCGCGGAGTTCGGCAACGGCACGTCGACGGTGCACACCCAGCTGGCTGCAGCGGAGTTGAACACCACGAGCGACCGGATCGAACTGCGCCAGTCCGACACCGACCTTGGTGGCTACGACACCGGCGCTTTCGGTTCGGCGGGAACGGTGGTGGCGGGCACCGCCGTGCTTCGCGCCTGTCGTGCGCTGCACCGCGAGCTGCTGGCCGCCGCCGCGGCAGGTACCGGGGCAGCGGTCGTGTCGTGCGAACTGGGGCCGAACGGGGTCCAGTGCGGCGAGATCCTGGTCGGCTTCGGCGATCTGCTGCGCGACGGCCCACTGAGCGGCACCGGGCACCACGACGGATCACCGAGGTCGGTGGCGTTCAACGTGCACGCGTTCCGGGTGGCGGTCGACATCGAGACCGGACAGGTGCGAATTCTGCAGTCGGTCCAGGCCGTCGACGCCGGGGTGGTGATCAACCCCGAACAGTGCCGCGGCCAGGTCGAAGGTGGTACCGCGCAGGGCATCGGGTCGGCCCTCTTCGAGGAGATGCGCATGGGACCGGATGGCGCGGTGACCACGGACGCGTTGCGCAACTACCACATTCCGCAGCTGGCCGACCTGCCGGTGACCGAGGTCTACTTCGCCGACACCGTCGACGAATTCGGGCCGATGGGCGCCAAGTCGATGAGCGAGTCGCCCTACAACCCGGTTGCCCCCGCGCTGGCCAACGCGATCGCCGACGCGTGTGGGGTGCGCCTGCGCAGCCTGCCGATGACCCCGGCGCGGGTGTGGCGTGCGCTCAGCGACCCGACAGCTCCCACACACTGGCCGACATCCGGTCGGTCATCGTCGTCACCGTGACCTGACCCCCGTCATCGCCCTGACAGGCCATCGCCTGCACGATCGCGTTGTTGCGCAACCGGGCTTCCGCGGCGCAGGTCCACTGCAGCGGGATGCCGATCTGCTGCTTGGTCCAGCGCACGGTGTCCGCGGTGATCTCCGGGACGCTGAACTTCCAGGCGGCGTCGCCGCCAGCGCTCAAGGCGCGCTGACCGTCGCAGGCCTTGGCGTTCTTGGTCCCGACGCCGAATTGTGTTGCCGCCGACGCCGCATCCGGATACACGGCGACGGCCTCGGCCACCACGTGATCATGTCGGTCGCCGTCGGTGAACAGCAGGACGTGGAAGCCTGCCCACTTGTCACCGAGGAACGCCTGCATACCCGCGGCGTCCAGGGCGGAGCAGGCGGGCACCGCCGACGACCCGGGGATGGGCCGGGCCTGATCGGCATCGGTCTGGAGCTTGACGCCGACGATGTCGCGCAGCTGCGCCGGGCCGATGAGCACCTGGTCGGTGTCGTCGGCGCGCAGCGGCGTGATGGCGTGGGCGGGATTGGACACCGCGTTACCGGCGACGGTCTGCGCGCATCCGCTCAGCAGCACCGCCGCCACGCCGATCAGCACAGGCAGCCGCATGCTCCAAAATGCTAGACGGCCGCGAGCAATACCTCTCTGAGCGCCGCCACCGCACGGTCGAGCTCGGCGCGGGTGACGGTCAGCGCGGGACGGAATCGCACGCTGTCGGGGCCGCTGCCGAGCATGATCACGCCGCGCTCCCACAGCGCGCTGAGCACGGCGTCGCGGTGCGCCGGATCGGGCAGACTGACCGCGCACATCAGGCCGCGGCCGCGGACGTCGCCGACCACGTCGGGTAGCTCCTCGGCGAGCGCCTCGAGACCGGCGAGCAGGTGCGTGCCCATCTGCGCGGCGTGGGCGAACAGCTCGTCGACCTCGATGACCTCGAGGATCCGACGCGAGCGCACCATGTCGGCGAGGTTGCCGCCCCAGGTGGAGTTGATCCGCGAGCTGACAGCGAAGACGTTGTCGGGCACCTCGTCGACGCGCCGGCCGGCCATCACCCCGCACACCTGGGTCTTCTTGCCGAACGCGACGACATCGGGGGTGAAACCGAGCTGCTGGTAGGCCCAGGCGGTGCCGGTGATACCGCAGCCGGTCTGCACCTCGTCGGCGATCATCAGCGCGTCGTACTCGTCGCACAGCTCGCGCATCGCGGCGAAGAACTGCGGACGGAAATGGCGGTCCCCGCCCTCGCCCTGGATGGGCTCGGCGATGAAGCAGGCGATGTCGTGCGGATGCGCCTCGAACGCCGCGCGGGCCTGGCGCAGCGACT
This sequence comes from Mycolicibacterium sp. CBM1, assembly GCF_054073305.1. NCBI lineage: Bacteria > Bacillati > Actinomycetota > Actinomycetes > Mycobacteriales > Mycobacteriaceae > Mycobacterium > Mycolicibacterium sp. CBM1. The sequence goes on from NZ_JBSXPP010000007.1 coordinate 76,845, forward strand.
CCGCCTCCAGCTCGTCCATATCGGCACCGGCCCGCAGGTAGGGCGCGTCGATACGCGGCCAGTCGAACTTGGGGAACCGCGCGACCTTGTTCGGGTCGGTGTTCGTCAGCGACAGGGTGTAGCCGCTGCGCCCGTGAAAGGCGCCGCGCAGGTGCAGAACGCGCGTGCCCAGCGCCGGGTCGATGCCGCGGGCCTCGTTGTGCCGACTCTTCCAGTCGAACGCGACCTTCAGCGCGTTCTCCACCGCGAGGGCGCCGCCGTCGACGAAGAACAGGTGTGGCAGCGCCGGGTCGCCCAAGACCCGGGCGAAGGTGTCGACGAAGCGGGCCATCGGCACGGTGTAGACGTCGGAGTTGGACGGCTTGTTGATCGCGGCCTGCGCCAGTTCGGCGCGGAACGCCTCGTCACCGGCGAGGTCGGGATGGTTCATGCCCAGCGCCGAGGAGGCGAAGAAGGTGAACATGTCCAGGTAGGTCTTGCCGTCGCGGGCGTCGACCAGGACCGACCCCGCGGAGCGTTCCAGGTCGAGCACCAGATCGAGCCCGTCGGCGAGGATCCGTCGGGCCAGCACCGTACGCACGTTCCCGGGTTCGATTGCGGTGTGCAAGTCATCACGCGACAAGAGTTCCGTCATTGGCCGATCGTATCGTAATTTTTCCGCCCATGACGGCGCAGTGGCGTCAACTATTCCGGCAAGAAGACTCGATCACTGTAAAATGTGTTTAGAATGATCGTGCTTCGTGTGCCCACGTTCGCGGTCGTCCGGATCTGCTGCAACAGACCCTCCAACGCTCGCGGCGACGGGACACGCACAAACAGCACGTAGCTCTCCTCGCCGGCCACCGAGTAGCACGCCTCGATTTCGGGGATGCCTTCCAGGCGCGCAGGAGCATCATCGGGTTGGGACGGATCGAGAGGAGTGATGGCCACGAACGCCGACAGCATGTGCCCGAATGCCTCGGGGTCGACGCGGGCGCTGTACCCGGTCACCACCCCGCGCGATTCCAGGCGCCGCACCCTCGACTGCACTGCCGACACCGACAAGCCGGCTGTCGCCGCGAGGTGCGCAAGCGTCGCACGACCGTCGGCGACGAGTTCCCGCACCAGGGTGCGGTCGACCTCGTCGAGACCGTGGCCCACCTCCGCGCTGTCCACCATGGCCGCACACTATCGGACCGGGGCCAGCCGATGAGCGCACCCGAGGTCGCGATCTGGCAGCTGCGTGCCCGTTTCGCCGCCGCGCTGTCGGCGATGTACGGCGCCGAGGTACCGGCCTACACCACGCTGGTGGAGGTGAGCGAGGCGGTCAACCGCGACTACGTGGCCACCCATCCGCGGGCTGAGCGCCTGGGTTCCATCCAGCGGGTCACCGCCGAACGCCACGGCGCGATCCGGGTGGGGACTCCGGCCGAATTAGCCGCCGTGGCAGATCTTTTCGCTGCGTTTGGCATGTTCCCGGTGGGCTACTACGACCTGCGCGAGGCGGCCTCACCGGTACCGGTGGTGTCGACGGCGTTCCGGCCGGTGAACGCCGAGGAGTTGGCCCGCAACCCGTTCCGGGTGTTCACCTCGATGCTGGCGACCCGCGACGCGCGGTTCTTCGACGACGACCTGCGCGGGCGCGTCGAGGAGTTCCTGAGCCGCCGGCAGCTGTTCGATCCGGCGCTCATCGCCGACGCCCGCCGCATCGCCGCCGCCGACGGCTGCGACGCCAGCACCGCGCAGGACTTCGTGGCACGGGCGGTCGCCGCCTTCGCGCTGTCCCGCGAACCGGTCGACCGCGCCTGGTACGCCGAACTGACCGCCGTCTCCGCGGTGGCGGCCGACATCGCCGGCGTCCCCACCACACACATCAATCACCTCACTCCCCGGGTGCTCGACATCGATGACCTCTACCAGCGGATGAGCGAACGCGGGATCGCGATGATCGATGCGATCCAGGGCCCGCCGCGCTGGAGCGGCCCCGATGTCCTGTTGCGCCAGACGTCGTTTCGCGCTCTCGCCGAACCACGGCGCTTCCGCGAGGACGACGGCACCGTCACCGAGGACACACTGCGGGTGCGCTTCGGCGAGGTCGAGGCACGGGGCGTCGCGCTGACCCGTAAGGGCCGCGAACGCTACGACGCCGCGATGGCGACCGGCGACCCCGCCGCGCTGTGGGGCGACTACTTCCCCGGCACCGACGAGGAGATGGCGTCGCAGGGGCTGGCCTACTACCATCGCGGCGACCCGTCGGCACCGGTGGTCTACGAGGACTTCCTGCCGGCGTCGGCGGCCGGCATCTTTCGGTCCAACCTCGACACCGACGCCGAAGCCGCCACCGGCGCAGACCAATCCGGTTACAGCATGGACTGGATGGCCGACAGCATCGGCCACCACATCCACGACCCGTACGACCTCTACGACGCGACCGCCCAGGAGGCCCCCGCATGACCACGACGACCACGACCGCGACCACCGGGCTGCCCACCGCCGAGGACCTGCGGACACGGGTACACCAGGCTCTGAGCGCCATCGGCACCGACGCCGCCCTCAGCGAACCGGGCGCCCCCGGCCTGCCCGCGAGCACCCCCCTCACCGGAGATGTTCTCTTCACCGTCGCCGAGACCACCGCGGAGCAGACCCAGACCGCGATCACCGAGGCGGCGCAGGCATTTTCGGCGTGGCGTACCACGCCGGCCCCGGTGCGCGGCCAGCTGGTGGCACGCCTGGGCGAGTTGCTGCGCCAGCACAAGACCGACCTGGCCACCGTGGTCACCGTCGAGGCGGGCAAGATCACCTCCGAAGCGCTCGGCGAGGTCCAGGAGATGATCGATATCTGCGACTTCGCGGTCGGGCTCTCCCGCCAGCTCTACGGACGCACCATCGCCTCCGAACGCCCCGGCCACCGGTTGATGGAGACCTGGCACCCGCTCGGCGTCATCGGCGTGATCACGGCGTTCAACTTCCCGGTCGCGGTGTGGGCGTGGAACACGGCCGTCGCTCTGGTGTGCGGCGACACCGTGGTGTGGAAGCCCTCCGAGCTGACCCCGCTGACCGCGATCGCCTGCCAGGCGCTGATCGAGCGGGCCGCCGCCGACGTGGGCGCGCCCGCCGCGGTCAGCCGGCTGGTCCAGGGTGGCCGCGGGGTCGGCGAAGCGCTGGTCGACGATCCCCGGGTGGCGCTGGTGTCGGCGACCGGATCTGTGCGGATGGGCCGGCAGGTCGGTCCCCGCGTCGCCGAACGCTTCGGCCGCGTGCTGTTGGAGCTCGGCGGCAACAACGCCGCCATCGTGACGCCGTCGGCCGACCTCGACCTGGCCGTGCGGGCGATCGTCTTCTCGGCCGCCGGCACCGCGGGCCAACGCTGCACCACGCTGCGCCGGCTGATCGTGCACTCCTCGGTCGCCGACACACTGGTCGAGCGGATCGTTGCCGCCTACCGCACCCTGCCGATCGGTGACCCGTCCGCGGACGGCACCCTGGTCGGACCCCTGATCCACGAGACCGCCTACCGCGACATGGTCGGCGCGCTCGAGCGGGCCGCCGCCGACGGTGGCGTGGTCGCCGGCGGACAGCGCCACCACATCGGCGGCGAGGCCGGGCAGGACGCCTTCTACGTCGAGCCGGCGGTGGTGCGGATGCCCGCGCAGACCCAGATCATGCACGACGAAACCTTCGCTCCCATCCTCTACGTGCTCACCTACGAGACCCTCGATGAGGCGATCGAATTGAACAACGCCGTCCCGCAAGGGCTTTCGTCGGCCGTTTTCACCACCGACGTCCGGGAGGCGGAGCGGTTCCTGGCCGCCGACGGCTCGGACTGCGGCATCGCCAACGTCAACATCGGTACCTCCGGGGCCGAGATCGGTGGGGCGTTCGGCGGCGAGAAGCAGACCGGCGGCGGGCGGGAGTCGGGTTCGGATTCGTGGAAGGCCTACATGCGCCGGGCCACCAACACCATCAACTACTCCTCGGAGCTGCCGTTGGCCCAGGGCGTGCACTTCGGCTGATCATCGTGGCCCTTCATCGGAATCGGCGTTACTACTGCAGGTGAGCTGCCGCTCGATCAACTCAGCACCGCGGGCCACTCCGCCGGTGGCCGCGAAGCCGGCGGCCACCCGGTGCGCACCGTCGGCCATCGTCATGGCCGCCATGACCTTGGCGTGCAGGCGCCGCGGGGTGAGGCGGGCCGCGGGCAGCCGCGTTCCGCAGCGCGCGACCTCCACCCGCATGGCCACCTCGGGCTGGTCGCGGCCGAACGGCACCACGCACACCGGAACCCCGCGGTCCAGGGCACGCACGGTGGCGCCCATCCCGCCGTGGGTCACCGCGCACACCGCCCGGTCCAACACCGGGTCGTGCGGAACATATTGGCGCACGGTCGCATTCGGCGGAACGACGAGGTCCTCGGGCACTCCCGCCGGGAACGTCGCCACGACATGTACGGGCTCGTCGGCCAGCGCTTCCAGTGCGACGCGACCGAGAGCGGAGTCGGCCTGCCGGATCGAGGAGGTGGTGACCAGCACCACCGGATCCTCGATCGCGGCCAGCCAGTCCGGCATCTCGCTGTCGGCCGCGGCCGAACACGCGCCGATCAGATGCACCCGGTCGCCCCAGTCCGGGTGCGGGTATTCGAACGGCTCCCCGCCCACGACGAGCATCTGCGGCGTCCGGCGCAGGAAATCGTCCACCGATGTCACCGGCGGCGCCCCAACCCGGGCCCGCACGGCGTTGATCCGCGGCAGCATCGGGCGGTCCATCACCGAGCTCACCACGGCGCGCAGGATAAGGTCGCGCATCACCCCTGCCGGCCCCGGCCACGGCCGCATGCCGGGTCCGACCGGCGGCACACCGCGGGACCGCAGAAACGGCGTGAACGGCGAGAACACCGTCCACGGCAAGTCGCCGGCGTCGGCGGCCGACATTGCGCCCCAACAGTTGGCGTCGATCAGCAGTGCGTCGGGACTGACCTCGGCGATCGCGCTGGCGAGGTCGTCCACCTCGAGTTCGGCCCGCCGGCACAACACGTCGATGGTCATTCGCAGCACGCCGAAGACGTTGCGGGCGGTCCAGTCCCGGCTGGTGATGGCCTCGATGCCGGGGTCGACCGGGGCGGTGTGCAAGCCCAGCCGCTGACCGGCACCGACTCCAGCGGCCAGCGTGCGCAGGTGCACCTCATGGCCCCGGGCCGCGAGTTCGCTCAACAACGCACTGACCGGCAACAGGTGACCCAGTGCCGGTGCGCCGTACGCCAGTATCGTGGCCATGCACACCGGGGTACCAGGTGTGGCGCAGATGCGCTGCCCGAGGTGATGAGACGTTCCGGATTCGTCAGAAGCTGTTGTACATGTGCCAACTAGGATGTGCCGATGGCCGAGTCCCCCGCCCGCCGCCGGCTGTCCCCCGACGACCGGCGCAGCGAACTGCTGGCACTGGGCGCCGAGGTGTTCGGGCAGCGGCCCTACGACGAGGTCCGTATCGACGAGATCGCCGAACGGGCCGGGGTGTCGCGAGCGCTGATGTACCACTATTTCCCCGATAAGCGGGCGTTCTTCGCCGCGGTGGTGCGCGCCGAGAGTGAGCGGCTGTTCGAGGCCACCAACACCGCCGCCGACGACGGCGACAGCCTGTTCCACCGATTGCGCGCCGGCGTGCTCGCCTACATCCGCTACGACGAGGAGCATCCGCACGGCGCGTGGGCGGCCTACATCGGCATGGGCCGCAGCGACCCGGTGCTGCGAGGCATCGACGACGTCGACAACGAGCGGCAGATGCAGCGGATCATGGCCGCCATCACCGACGTCACCTCCGGTGACCTCGACTCCAAGGTCGAGCGCGACCTGCGGGTGATCGTCTACGCCTGGCTGGCGTTCACTTTCGAGCTGTGCCGCCAGCACATCCTCGACCCGTCCGTCGACGCCGACCACCTGGCCGACTCCGGTGCGCACGCCCTGCTGGACGCCATCGCCCGGGTGCCGGGAATCCCCGCCGCGCTGACGGTGGCAGCACAGCGGCGTTAGCGCACCGTGGCGAAGAACGCCCGAACGTCCTCGACGAACAGCTCGGGTTGTTCGAAGGCGGCGAAATGTCCGCCGCGCGGCATGTCGGTCCAGTGCGTGATGTGGTAGCGCGACTCGCACCAGTTACGGGGGCTGGGCACGATCTCCTTGGGGAACGCTGCCACCCCGGTCGGCACCGGAACCGGACCGCCGTCAACGAGATTCTTGAAGCTCTGCCAGTACAGCCGCGCCGAGGAAGTCGCCGACGCGGTCACCCAGTACAGCATCACGTTGTCGAGCATCTCGTCGCGGGTCAGGACGTTTTCTGGGTGGCCGTCGCAGTCGGTCCACGCCCAGAACTTCTCCACGATCCAGGCCAGCTGCCCGACCGGCGAATCGGTCAGGCCGTAGCCCAGCGTCTGCGGTCGGGTGGCCTGCTCCTCGGAATACCCTGTGCCCCAGCGGACGTGCTCACCCATCCGGGCATAGGCGGCGGCCTCGGCCGGGGTCGGTTCCTGCCCGCTGTCGCCGGTCGGGAATCCGAGCGGCATGTTGATGTGAATCGCGATGCAGCCCTTGCCGTTTCGGCCCATCTGGGCGGTGATGGCCGAACCCCAGTCGCCGCCCTGCGCACCGTAGCGGTCGTAGCCGAGCCGGGTCATCAGCGTCGCCCACGCGTCGGCGATTTTCTCCACCGACCACCCCGCGCGGGTGGGCTTTCCGGAGAAGCCGTAACCGGGCAGCGACGGGCACACCACGTGGAAGTCGCGCGACAGCGGCTCGATCACCTTGTGGAATTCGACGATCGACCCTGGCCAGCCGTGGGTGATGATCAACGGCAGCGCATCGGGATTGGCCGAGCGCTGGTGGACGAAATGGATGTCCAGCCCGTCGATCTCGGTAACGAACTGATCGAAGCGGTTGAGCGCCGCTTCCCGTTCCCGCCAGTCGTATCCGTCGGCCCAGTAGGCGGCCAGCTCTCGGGTGTAGTCCAGCGGGATGCCCTGGCTCCAGTCGTCGACACACTCCCGTTCGGGCCATCGAGTCCGGGTGAGACGCTCACGCAGATCGGTCAGCACCTCGTCGGGCACCGCGATCCGGAACGGCCGGACTTCGGTCACCAGAAGCCGAAGGCGGGGAAGCCGTAGAAGCCCTCCTCACCGGGGTACTGCTGCGGCGTGGAGTTCAACTGGACGTTGCCCGGGGTCGCGCACTCGGTGGTCTGTCCGCCCACGACGGAGCTGCCGTCGAAGGTCTCGCATTGCGGAAGCTGCGAGTTACTTCCGGTGACATCTGCGGCAGCAATCGGGGCGGACAGAATCGCGGTGACGGCGCCGATACCGGCGACGGGCAGGAGCAGAAGCTGATGTAGCTGCATGAGTTGTCCTCCGGGTTGTTTTGCTGATCGTACCCAGCCACAACCGCCTATAGACAGCTGTGAGTTGTCTACACTGCCAACCAACCGGATATCACGACCTAGGAGCCGCATGAACTCTGCAACTCGCCACATCCGACGCGTCGCAGCGGTGGTCCTGGCCGGCGGCGGCGTACTTGTTGGCTCGGCCGCAACCGCAGCCGCCGACCCGATCCCCAACTGCACGACAGCCGACGTCACCGCTGTGATGACCGGCGTCTCGGCGTCGATGACGACGTATCTGTTCACCCATCCCGACGTCAACGATTTCTTCACCAGCCTGCAGGGCCTGAAGAAGTCCGATGCCAAGCAGCAGACGCAGGACTACCTGGCCGCCAACCCCCAGGTGCGCGACGAGCTCAATGCGATCCGCCAGCCCGGCGTCGACCTGCGCAACCGGTGCAACATTCCCTTGAAGGCCGAAATAGCAAGCGTCATTTAGCTCCCGCGTCAACTTAAATTGCCACGTCGGGCCTCCTGCGGGGCTAGTCTCGGCGGTCATGCGCTTGGTCGTCGATCTGAACAAGTGCCAGGGATATGCCCAATGCGTGCCCCTGGCACCGGACGTTCTCCAGCTGGTCGGTGAGGAGGCCTTGGCGTACGACCCCAACCCCGACGACTCCCAACGGCAGCGGGTGCTGCGTGCGGCGGCCTCGTGCCCCGTGCAGGCCATCATCGTCGAGGTCGACCCCCCGGCTGATCGGGATACCCAATGAGTGGCACGTACTCGCTCGACGAGGTCGTTGCCAAATTTCGCGCCGAGGGCAGGATCGCGATCGTTGGCGCCTCGCTGGCCGGACTGCGTGCTGCGGAGGCGTTGCGAGAGAAGGGCTTCAACGGCTCGTTGACCATCATCGGTGACGAGCCGCACGAACCCTACGACCGGCCGCCGCTGTCCAAGCAGGTGCTCAAGGGCTGGGTGCCCGCCGACCACACCAAGCTGCCGCGGCTGCGCCGGGTCGACGCCGACTGGATGCTCGGCGTGGCCGCCGTCGGCCTCGACCGGGTGAACCATGCGGTGAAGCTGGCCAACGGCCGCGACGTCGGATACGACCGGCTGCTGATCGCGACCGGCACCAGGGCGCGGCCGTGGCCCAAGCCCGAGGAAGGCGCGCTGCAGGGCGTGTTCACCATGCGCACCGTGACCGACGCCGCCGCACTGGCCGCCGCACTCAAGGCCCGCCCGAAGCGGGTGCTAATCGTAGGCTCGGGCTTCGTCGGATCCGAAATCGCCTCGGTGTGCCGCGATCTCGACCTGCCGGTGACCGTCGCCGAGCGCGGCAAGGGCCCGCTGATGGGTGCGCTCGGCGGGGTGATCAGTGAGATCGCCGCCGGCATGATGCGCGACGCCGGCGTGGACCTGCGCACCGGAGTGGCGGTGGAGGGCCTGTCCGGCGACAGCTCCGGGCACGTGCGGCAGGCGCATCTGTCCGATGGCACCGTTCTCGACGTCGACGTGGTGGTGGCCTCGCTGGGCTCGATCCGCAACGTGGAGTGGCTCGACGGCGCGGGCCTGGCGGCCGGCCAGTGGGGACTGGCTTGTGACGCCGGGTGCCGGGCGTTCGACATCAACGGAGTGGTGACCGACCACATCTTCGTCGCCGGTGACGTCGCGCGTGCCCCCCACGTGCTCTACGGGTACGAGTTCCTATCCCAGGAACATTGGGACAACGCGGTTTTCGGAGCTCAGGTGGCTGCCAACAACATGCTTCACCTCGATGTCGGCCGCCGCCCGCACCTCCCGCTGCCGTCGTTCTGGTCGGGCCAGTTCGGAGTGAACGTCAAGAGCGTCGGAGTGTGCTCCTACGGTGACCAGATTGTCTTCACCCAGGGTTCGCCCTCCGAACGCCGCTTCGCGGCGGCCTACGGCAGGCGCGGGCGCATCGTCGGCGCGGTGACCTTCAACCACGGCAAGTGGTTGCCTTACTACGCCTCGCTGATCGAGAAGTCCGCACCGTTCCCGCCACCGCCGCCCGGTTACGACCGTCCGGCGGACGCCGCACCGGTGCCCGCCCGCTTCCCCGATCCGCGTGAACCCGCGGGCAACCCCGACGTGGTGCTCACCGGACACGACCCCACCGACCGCAGCGCCGAGTTCCGGCCGCGCGCTTAAGGAGACACACTCCCATGGACGCCGCCACCGCCTGGGCCGAGGCGATGAAGTTCGAAAACCGCCCGAACCCCTACCCCTACTTCGACGAGCTGCGCAAGACGCCGGTCGCGAAGGTGTCAGACAAGACTTACGTCGTCACCGGATACCCGGAAGCGGTTGCACTGTCCCATGATCCGCGCGTCAGCTCCGACATCAGCCGCAGCCCGTCGGGCCTGTTCGGCGAGCATGAAACCCACCTCGAAGCTGCCGAAGCGGCCCAGGCGCGCGACATGAGCATGCTGGTCTCCGACCCGCCCGCCCACGACCGGATGCGCCGGCAGTTCATGCGGCACTTCGGTCCGCCGCACTCCCCCGGCCTGATCCCCAGCATGGAGGCGATGGTCGCCGACCTCGCCAACACGCTGCTCGACAAGGTCAAGGCACGCGGCGGTACCCGGATGGACGTCGTCGACGACTTCTCCTACCCGATCCCGGTGTCGGTGATCTTCACGGTGCTGGGCGCGCCGCTCGCCGACGAGCCGCAGTTCCACGCCTGGGTCACCGATTTCATGCAGGGCGCCGATGTCGGGCCGGAGGCGCACACCGAGGAGGGCCGCGCCGCCGCGGCGAAGGCCGCAGCGAGCATGGCCGCGCTGAGCACCTACGTCCACGAACTCATCGAGCGCCTGAGCCGCGAGCCGGGACCCGGCCTGCTCTCGGCAGCACTGCACGACGACGGCCCGGACGGGCCCGTGTCGAAGGCCGAGGCGGAGTCCAACGCGATGCTGCTGCTGGTCGCCGGACACGACTCCACGGTCAACACCATCACCAACTGCGTGATGACGCTGCTGCGCAACCAGGGCTCCTGGGATCTGGTCCGCGACGACCCCGACCTGGTTCCCCGCACGATCGAAGAGGTGCAACGCCTGCAGGGGGCGGTGCAGTTCTTCCCTAGCCGCTGGGCCACCGCGGACATCGAGATCGGCGGGACGCGGATCCCGGCCGGGTCAGCGGTCTTCCTGGTGTGGGCGGCCGCGAACAGGGACCCTCGGCGTTTCGCGCACCCGGATCGGTTCGACCCGATGCGGCAGGACAACGAGCACCTGGGTTTCGGCAGCGGCATCCACACCTGTTTCGGCGGGCCGCTGGCCCGCCTCGAGATCAACGTCGCCCTCGAGATCTTCCTGCGCCGGGTGCGCTCGCCGCGGCTGGTCGTCGATCCCCCGCCGTACCGGCACAATCAGGTGTTCCGCGGCCCGCGGCACCTGTGGGTGGACTTCGATTCGATCGACTGAGGTTTCTGTCGGTGGTGGCTGGCACTCTGGACGGGTGAGTTCCGACCAGGCGATGGCCCGGTTCAGCCCCCTGACCCGGGGCTGGTTCGCGGGCACGTTCGTCAAGCCCACCGCGGCCCAGACCGCGGCCTGGTCGGCTATCGCCGACGGTGACAACACCCTGGTCATCGCCCCCACCGGGTCGGGCAAGACGTTGGCGGCGTTCCTGTGGGCGATCGACCGGCTCGCCCACGAACCCGAACGATCGGGCACCCGGGTGCTGTATGTCTCTCCGTTGAAGGCGCTGGCCGTCGACGTCGAACGCAACCTGCGCACCCCCCTGACCGGCATCACCCGCATCGCCGAGCGCGACGGCCTTCCCGTTCCCGCGATCAGCGTCGGCGTCCGCTCCGGGGACACCCCGCCCGCCGAGCGGCGCGCACTGATCACCAAGCCGCCGGACATCCTGATCACCACGCCCGAGTCGCTGTTCCTGATGCTCACCTCCGCTGCCCGCGACACCCTGGCCGGGGTGCAGACGGTGATCGTCGACGAGGTGCACGCGGTGGCCGGCACCAAGCGCGGCGCGCACCTGGCCCTGTCGCTGGAACGGCTCGACGCGCTGCTGGCCAACCCGGCCCAGCGAATCGGGCTGTCGGCGACGGTGCGCCCGCCCGAGGAGGTCGCCCGGTTCCTCTCCGGCAGCAGGCCGACAACCGTCGTCGCCCCGCCGGCGGCTAAGACGTTCGAGCTGACCGTGCAGGTGCCGGTGCCCGATATGGCCAATCTGGAGAACAACTCGATCTGGCCGGACGTGGAGGCCCGGGTCGTCGACCTGATCGAAGCGCACAACTCGACGATCGTGTTCGCCAACTCGCGGCGGCTGGCCGAACGACTCACCGCGCGTATCAACGAGATTCATGCCGAACGGTCCGGTTTGGAGCTGGACGCCCCGCCCAACCGCCAGGTGCCCGGTGGGCCGCCTGCGCACATCATGGGCAGCGGTCAGACCTACGGGGCCGAGCCGCTGCTGGCCCGCGCGCACCACGGCTCGGTGTCCAAGGAGCAGCGGGCCGCCGTCGAGGACGATCTCAAGAGCGGGCGGCTCAAGGCGGTGGTCGCGACGTCGAGCCTCGAACTCGGCATCGACATGGGCGCGGTGGATCTGGTGATCCAGGTAGAGGCCCCGCCGTCGGTGGCCAGCGGACTGCAGCGCATCGGTCGGGCGGGCCACCAGGTCGGCGAGATCTCCCGGGGTGTGCTGTTTCCCAAGCACCGCACCGATCTGATCGGCTGCGCGGTCAGCGTTCAGCGCATGCTGGCCGGGCAGATCGAGACCATGCGGGTGCCGGCGAATCCGCTGGACATCCTGGCCCAGCACACCGTGGCGGCGTGCGCGCTGGAACCGATCAGTGCCGACGAGTGGTTCGACGTGGTGCGCCGCAGTGCCCCGTTCGCAACCCTGCCGCGCAGTGCGTTCGAGGCGACGCTGGATCTACTGTCCGGCAAGTACCCGTCCACCGACTTCGCCGAGCTGCGCCCTCGGCTTGTCTACGACCGCGACACCGGCACGCTGAGCGCCCGCCCCGGCGCCCAGCGCTTGGCGGTGACCTCCGGCGGGGCGATACCGGACCGTGGCATGTTCACCGTCTACCTCGCCACCGAGTCCGAAAAGCCCTCGCGTGTCGGTGAACTCGATGAGGAGATGGTCTACGAGTCACGACCGGGTGACGTGATCTCGCTGGGTGCGACGAGCTGGCGGATCACCGAGATCACCCACGACCGGGTGCTGGTGATCCCGGCTCCGGGACAACCGGCCCGGCTGCCGTTCTGGCGGGGTGACGACGCCGGGCGGCCCGCCGAGCTGGGCCAGGCAATCGGCAAGTTCACCGGAGAGCTGGCCACCCTCGGTCGTGACGAGTTCGAGACACGTTGTGCAGCGCTCGGTTTCGCCGACTACGCCACCGACAACCTGTGGCAGCTGCTCGATGATCAGCGCGGCGCCACCTCGGTGGTGCCCAGTGACACGACGCTGGTGGTGGAACGCTTCCGCGACGAGCTGGGCGACTGGCGAGTGGTGCTGCACTCGCCCTACGGGCTGAAGGTGCACGGCCCGCTCGCGCTGGCGATCAGCCGCCGGCTGCTGGAGCGCTACGGCATCGACGAGAAGCCGACTGCCTCCGACGACGGCATCGTGGTGCGGCTGCCCGATACCGAGGATGCCCCACCCGGCGCGGACTTGTTCGTGTTCGAGGCCGACGAGATCGAGCCGCTGGTCACCACCGAGGTGGGCGGCTCGGCGTTGTTCGCCGCCCGGTTCCGCGAGTGCGCGGCGCGGGCCCTGCTGCTGCCACGGCGCCATCCCGGCAAGCGCTCGCCGTTGTGGCACCAGCGCCAGCGCGCCGCCCAATTGCTGGACGTGGCAAAGAAATACCCGGACTTCCCGATCGTGCTCGAGGCGGTTCGGGAATGCCTTCAGGACGTCTACGACCTGCCGACCCTTACCAACTTGATGGGTCGCATCGCCCAGCGCCGGGTGCGGCTGGTCGAAGTGGAGACGCAGATCCCCTCGCCGTTCGCGGCGTCGCTGATGTTCGGCTATGTCGGAGCGTTCATGTACGAGGGCGACAGCCCGCTGGCCGAGCGCCGTGCGGCCGCGCTGTCGCTGGACAGCACCCTGCTCGCCGAGCTGTTGGGCCGCGTGGAGCTGCGGGAGCTGCTCGACGCGGACGTGATCGCGGCGACGTCGAGGCAGTTGCAGCATTTGTCCGAGGACCGCAAAGCCCGCGACGCCGAAGGGGTGGCCGATCTGCTCCGGCTTCTCGGACCGCTCACCGAGGCCGAGATCGCGCAGCGTTCGACAGCCGCGGACGTCGGCGGCTGGCTCGAGGGGCTGTACGCCGCCAAGCGGGTGCTGCCGGTTTCCTATGCCGGGCAGTCGTGGTGGACGGGCATCGAGGACATCGGCCGGCTACGCGACGCGGTCGGTGTCGCCGTGCCGGTCGGGGTACCGACGAGTTTCACCGAGACGGTGCCCGACCCGCTCGGCGAGCTGATGAGCAGATTCGCCCGTACCCGCGGACCGTTCACCACCGCCGAGGCCACCGGACGCTTCGGTCTGGGGTTGCGGGTCGCCGCCGACGTGCTGGGCCGGATGTCGGTCGACGGCAAGCTGGTGCGCGGCGAGTTCATCGCCAGCCCCGATGCCGATCAGTGGTGCGACGCCGAGGTGTTGCGCATTCTGCGCCGCCGTTCGCTGGCCGCGTTGCGGGCGCAGGTGGAACCCGTCAGCACCGCGGCCTACGGGCGATTCCTGCCGGCCTGGCAGCAGATCGGTGGTTCAGCTGCCTCGGGCGTCGACGGGCTGGCCGGGGTGATCGACCAGCTGGCCGGGGTGCCAGTCCCGGCATCCGCGGTCGAGCCCCTGATCCTCTCCCCGCGGGTGCGCGACTACCAGCCGGCGATGCTCGACGAGCTGCTGGCCTCCGGCGAGGTGACCTGGTCGGGGGCGGGGTCGATCTCCGGCAGCGACGGCTGGATCGCGTTCCACCACGCCGACACCGCGCCACTGACCCTCGCCGTGCCTGCCGAGATCGAGTTCACCGACACCCATCGCGCCATCTTCGACGTACTGGGATCGGCCGATGAGGCGCGCGGCGCGTTCTTCTTCCGCCAGCTCGTCCAGGGCCCCGAGGACGAGTTCAAAACCGCGCTGTGGGAACTGATCTGGGCCGGCTGGATCACCGGTGACACCTACGCCCCGGTGCGCGCGATGCTGGCCGGCAGCCGCCGACCGGGGTCGCGCCGGGCGGCCGCACCGGCGCACCGCCAGCGGCGAGCACCGCGGCTGAGCCGGTACTCGGTCGCGCATGCGCAGGCCCGGCAGAGCGATCCCACGGTCGCCGGACGGTGGTCAGCACTGCCCGCACCGGAGCCGGATTCGACGGTGCGAGCGCACTTCACGGCCGAGATGCTGCTGAACCGGCATGGTGTGCTCACCAAGGGCGCGGCCGCCGCCGAGGGCGTGCCGGGCGGATTCGCCATGCTGTACAAGGTGCTCACCGGGTTCGAAGAGGCCGGCCGTTGCCAGCGCGGCTATTTCTTGGAGTCACTCGGCGGGGCGCAGTTCGCAGTGGCCTCGACGGTCGACCGGCTGCGAACCTACCTCGACGGGGTGGACCCCGAACGCCCGGACTATCGCGCGGTGGTGCTGGCCGCGGCGGACCCGGCCAATCCGTACGGTGCGGCGTTGCCCTGGCCGGCGCGGCCCGATGCCGACGCCGGGCACCGGCCGGGCCGCAAGGCGGGTGCGCTGGTGGTGCTGGTCGACGGTGAGCTGGTGTGGTTCCTGGAGCGTGGTGGGCGTTCGCTGCTGAACTTCAGTGCCGATGACGAGGCCCAACGGGCGGCGGCCGGGGCGCTGGTGGAACTGGTGAACAGCGGTCGGCTCGGCGGGGTGCTCGTCGAAAAGCTGGACGGCGTATCGGTTTTGGAGGCCGCCGCACACGCGGGCCGGAAGACCACCGCCGAGGCGCTGGTCGATGCCGGGTTCTCCCGCACCCCGCGCGGGTTGCGGCTGCGCTAGGTCGGGGCGGTGAGCTCGGCCAGCGCGCTTGGTCGGCCTGCCATCGCCATCAGGATTGTTTCGCCCGGGCCCCAGACCGGCTCGCCGTGCCCGGCCGACCACTCGACGTCGGTGGCGATCAGCCGATAGCGACGGGCGGCCCAGGCTCCGCGCAGTACGGGCGACGAATGTCTTGTTGGTGAATCATGCACTCCACCAGCGCCACCCGGCCCCCGAAGCCTGCGCCGACAGGTCGCGCGCGTTGAGCCGATCGATGCCCAGTCCGGCGCGGAACAGCGCTCCGACGAAGGCGGCGCGGCTGCGGTCGAGGTAGGCAGTCACGTGGGCGGCCACGTCTCGGACACGCCACTGCCCGCACAGGCTCGGCGCTTCCCATTGCGCGGCGGTCAGCCCCGTCAACAAATCCGCGAAGTCAGTGCGCTCCGCGGCGGCCATCGTCATCACGTTCATCCTTGGATGAGGGTCGCACAAGGGAGCCCAGAATTGTCACCGGGTAGTGACACAATAGAACACATGTTCGAAGAACTCGATGAGCTCGCGCTCCTCGACACCATTCGCCAGGCGCAGCGGGCCGAGCGGGTCGCGACCGCTCACCGGCTCCTGGCAGCCGGCCGGCTGTGCCAGCGCCGAATGAACGACGTCGACACCGCCGAGCGTCAGCAGTGGTGCGTCGACAACTGGGATTCGGTTGCCGCGGAAGTCGGGGCCGAACTCGGCATCAGCCGCGGCCGTGCGTCCACCCAGATGGACTACGGCCTGCAGCTCATCGAGCGGCTGCCGAAGCTGGGCGCGCTATTCGCCTCCGGTGCCGTCGACTTCCGTGTGATGGCCGCGGCGGTGTTCCGCACCGGCCTCGTGACGGATCTGGGGGTGCTGGCGGCGATGGACGAACGCCTGGCAGCCACCGCAGACCAGTGGAACTCGTTCTCGCACAAGAAGCTCACCGACGTCATCGATTGGCTGGTCCGCGAGTTGGATCCGAACGCGGTACGGCTGGCGCGCAATGCCGACGCCGACCGGCACGTCGAGGTCGGCCCGGCGGGCAACGGCATGGCCGAGGTGTGGGGACGAGTCCGTGCACCGGACGCGGCCGCGCTCGACCGACGGCTGGATCAGCTCGCCGCGTCGGTGTGCCGCGACGATCCCCGAACCAAGCGGCAGCGACGGGCCGATGCGCTGGCGGCGCTGGCCATCGGAAACACGGCAATGATGTGCGAGTGCGGGTCTGATACGTGCCCCGTCCGCGCGGACGGCGTAGAGCCGGGCCAGATCGTGATTCACTTGCTCGCCGAGACGGCCTCCGCCCCAGCACTACTGCCCGGTTACGGCACGATACCGGCCGAGACGGTGCGGGCACTGGCCGTGCGGGCCAAGCTTCGGCCGATCATCGACGGCAAGAAGCTCAGCGCCGAGCCGCGGTACCGGCCGTCGACCGCACTCTCGGAGTTCATCCGGTGCCGAGATCTGACGTGCCGGTTCCCCGGATGCGACTGCCCCGCCGAATTCGCCGACATCGACCACACCGTGCCGTACCCGTTCGGGCCGACGCACCCGTCCAACCTGAAACTGCTGTGCCGGGTACACCACCTTTTGAAGACCTTCCACACCGGACCCAAAGGCTGGCGCGACACTCAACAACCCGACGGCACCGTCATCTGGACATCCCCGAGCGGTCGCATCTACACGACCAAACCTGGCGGTGCACTTCTGTTCCCGAAGTTCTTCACTCCCACCGAGAAACTCGCGCTACCGGATACCGCGAGCCTGCATCTCCGGCCGCGACGGGGGGTGATGATGCCCGTACGTCGGCAGACCCGGACCCAAGAGCGGGCCGCACGCATCCGCTGGGAACGCGAATGCAACGAGGCGAAGACCACCGCCGATCCGCCGCCCTTCTAGGCTGGAACCATGCCCGAAGGCGACACCGTCTTCCACACCGCGGCCAACCTGCGTGAGGCCCTGGTCGGCGAGACGCTGACCCGTTGCGATATCCGCGTTCCGCAGTACGCCACGGTGGATCTGAGCGGCCACACCGTCGACGAGGTGATCAGCCGCGGCAAGCACCTGTTCATCCGCGTCGGCCCGGCCAGCATCCACTCACACCTGAAGATGGACGGCAGCTGGCGGGTCGACCGGCGCGGCAAGCCGGTGCCGCGCGCCCACAAGATCCGAATCATCCTGGAAGCCGGTGAGATTCAAGCCCTGGGCATAGACCTCGGCATCCTGGAAGTCCTCGAGCGCGACCACGACGACGACGCCGTCGCCCATCTGGGCCCCGACCTACTGGGTGACGACTGGGATCCCGATCTCGCCGCGACGAACCTGACCGCCGATCCGGACCGACCGATCGCGGCCGCGCTGCTGGACCAACGAAACCTGGCCGGCGTCGGCAACGTCTACGCCAACGAGCTGTGCTTCATCTTCGGCCGCCTGCCCACCAGCCCGGTCGGCACGCTCACCGACCCACGCCGCGTCGCCACCCGCGCGCGAGACATGTTGTGGGCCAACCGCAGCCGCTGGAACCGCACCACCACCGGCAATCGCAGGGCCGGCCAGGAACTGTGGGTCTACGGCCGCGCCGGCCAACCCTGCCGACGTTGCGGTACCCCCATCCGGCGTGCCGAGACCGACACCGAACGGATTACCTACTGGTGTCCGTCGTGCCAGCGATAGCCTCGGCGACCAGGTCATCGAGAGTGCTGATGGTCGCCCGATCCAGCCGCAGCGATCGCATCTCCGCCGCGCGCACCAGGGTCGATTCCACCGGCCCCCGACCGTTGGCATAGACCAGCGCGATCACCACACCGGTGCCGGCCTCAAGAGCGGCGCCGATCTCGTGCTGCAGCCCGGTGCGCAACTCATGTTCGGCGAACGCCCCGACCAGCGCACCCGCGGCCCCGCCGACGACAACCGCCAGCCCCACCGGCGGCAAGAAGAGCCCCACGAGGATTCCCATGCCTGCGCCCAACCCGGCCGCCACCCGGCCGTGGCGATTCTGCGCCTCGATCACGTGCGGATGCCCCTCGGCGTCCTTGGTCACCAGAGCGGCGGCGCGCAACTCCAGGCCGTGCTTGATCCGCTTCTCCAACTCCCCGAAGTCGGTGCGCGCCGACTCGAGGTCGCGGTAGGCGGCAATGAGGACCAGCTCGTGATCGTCGTCCATACCGCCAATCGTGACCCAGGTCACTGCCACCCGCCAGGGACCGAAGGTCACCACCGGCAGGGCATTGCGGCCTATTGGCCGATCAGCCGACCACCCATTGCGAGGTGGCGACCAGGTCGCCCTGCTCCAGCGCCGCGGCGCGATGCTCGTGCACCTGCTGGTAGCCCGGGTCGCTGACCATGTTGACGAAGGCCTGCGGTGTCGGATACTCGACCACCAGGATGGCGTCCCACCACGGGTGCTCGCCGTCACCGATGACGTTGACCGGCGATGTCCCGGCGTAGCGGATGGCGGCGCCCACCCGATCGAGATGCGGCTGGACCTCGCGCCCGTACTGCAGGTAGCGCTCGCGGCCCTCGCCCTCGTTGAACTTGAGCAGGTTGATCATGAACACCGGAGCGTCGGCGGGCAGCTCCGCGAAGGCATTCAGGTTGACGGGCCGGGTATCGACGACGTTGGACATTCAATCTCCTTGTGCGGTTTGAGTATTGATCGGCGCAGGAACGGCACGACGTGCGCGGCAACCTGCTCGGTCTGCTCCAGCCACGGCCAGTGGCCGACGCCGGGCAGGATCTGGATGTCGGCGCGCGGGAACGCCTGCGTCTGACGGTAGGCCAGTTCGGCGGGCAGGTACGAGTCGGCGCCGCCCCACACCACCAGGGCGTCGTGGTCAGCCGAGCGCAGCCGCGGGGCCAGCGCGGCGACGTCGTCGACGCGGGTGGACCGGTAGAGCTTGAGCACCGCACGTTTGGTCTCGGCCGGCACCAGGTGACGGGCGATCGCGTCCGCCCACTCCCGCGACAAGCCACGGTTCTCTCGGCCCAACACCGCCCGGGCGACGCTGAGCGTGGTCCGGCGCATCATGAACTCGCCGAGCAACGGGGTGCGCCAGATCCGCGCCATCCGGTGCCAGCGGTAGCCGATCATCACACCCGTGTTTAGCAGGGTGACGCTGGCGACCAACTCGGGGTGGTCGGCGGCCCAGGTCAACGCGAACGGCCCGCCGAAGTCGTGGGCGACCAGGTGCACGCGGTCGATACCGAGCTGACCGATCAGGCCGTGGAGGAACCGCGCGTACCCGGCCACGGTGTAGTCGCCATCCGCCCGCGAGTCGGCGGCACCGAAGCCCGGCAGATCCGGCGCGACGACGGTGGCGAACTCGGCGACAGGCACCAGCAGCGGCATCCAATCACCACCGGCATCGGGGTTGCCGTGCACGAACACCACCGCCTCGCCGGGTGCACCACGACCGCCGATCAGCACCGAGGTGGTGATGCCGTCGACGGTGATCCGCCGGGTCTCGATCGACGTCATACCCGCCATGCTGCCGCACCCGCCCGCCTGCGGCCTTGACATTCGGCGACCAAAACTTGACATTTGAGGACATGTCGATCGTGCGGGGGACCTCACTGTCGAACTATCCGCAACTGGTCGCCCGCCTCGGCGGCGATCCCGTGGCCCTACTGGCCGCGGCCGGCATCGACCCGGCCTGCGTCGGACGCCAGGACGTGTTCGTCCCACTGCCCCGAGTAGCCGTCGCCATCGAGTCGGCCGCCACCGCAACCGATACCCCGGACTTCGGTCGCCGGCTGGCGCAGCTGCAGGGCATCGAGATCCTCGGTCCGGTCGGGGTGGCCGCCCGCACGGCCGCAACGGTCGCCGACGCATTGGCCATCTTCGAGAACTTCCTGTCCGCCTACAGCCCGGCGATCACCCTGCGCACCACGATGTTGACCGATCCCGAGTGCACCTTCGTCGAGTACCTGATGGTCGGCCGGGACATGTCGCCGCATCCGCAGGGCGACGAACTGTCACTCGGAGTGATCCTGCGTGTGCTGCGTTTCCTGCTCGGCGCGGACTACGCCCCACTGTCGGTGCACCTGCCGCACCCGCCGCTGACCGACGTCGACGATTACCGCGACTACTTCGGCTGCCGGCCGGTATTCGACGAGCGCGCAATCGGTTTCACGATCCGTACCGCGGACCTGTCCCGGCCGCTGCGGCGCGACAAGCTCGCGCACGACGCCGTCGTCCGGTATCTGAACACCATCACCACCGCCGAGCCCCGTGCCATCGCATCGGTCGGGACGTTGGTGCGCCAGCTGCTGCCCAGCGGCACCGTCACCCTCGAACTGGTGGCCGAGCAGCTGCACCTGCATCCCAAGGCGCTGCAACGCCGGCTGTCCGCCGACGGCACCACGTTCGCCACGATCGTCGACGAGGCCCGCCGCGAGCTGACCGCGCGGTATCTGCGCGACACTCGAATCACGTTGGCACACTTGGCCCGCGAGCTCGGCTACGCCGAGCAGAGCGTGCTCACCCGATCGTGTCGGCGGTGGTTCGGATGCGGACCGGCTGCCTACCGCAAACAGTTACAGCTGCGCTGAACTGACGAAGGACCGCGGCTCGCCGGTGAGCGGGTCGTCGAATTCCAGCCGTTGGGCCAGCAGCTGCAACGGTGCGGAGAAGTCATCGGCCGCTACGTCGAGGACCACCGGGTAGAGCGGGTCGTTGTCGATGGGCAGCCCGAGCGAGGCCATGTGCACCCGGAGTTGGTGGGTGCGGCCGGTGCGAGGGCTCAGCCGGTAGCGCCCGCCCCCGAGTGCCTCGACCAGCGTTTCGGCATTCGGTTCACCGGGCTCTTCAAAGGCTTGTAAAGCCCTGCGCTGCTTGATGATCCGGCTGCGCACCACTGTCGGTAACTCGATGCGCGGCGACGCCGAGGACCGCGCCAGATAGGTCTTGCTTACCAGACCACGGGCGAACAGCGTCTGGTATGCGCCGCGCACCTCGCGGCGCACGGTGAACAACAACACCCCCGCCGTCAGCCGGTCCAGCCGGTGGGCCGGACTCAGCTCCGGCAGGTCGAGCGAACGGCGTAACTGCACCAGCGCGGTCTGCGCGACGTGACCACCGCGCGGCATCGTGGCCAGGAAATGTGGCTTGTCGACGACGACCAGGTTCTCGTCTTGATACAGGATCGGGATGGGAAACGGCACGACGACCTCGTCGGGCAGCTCCCGGTACAGGTACACATGCGATCCCGGCGCCATCACCGTCGCGGCGGTGACGACCACACCGTCGGCGTCGACGACCTCACCGGCGAACACCTTCTCCGCGGCCGCCTCCCCGAACCGGTCGGCCAGTTCGACGAGCACCGCTCCCCCGCGCAGCCGCACCCGCGCCGGACCGACGCCGTCACGATCCGGGAGCGGGGCCGGACGTCTCACGTCAGGGGTACCGGCTCGAGGATCTCGACGCGGGCTTCGGGCGCCGACGCCCGCAGCGCGTCGGCGGAGGCGTCGTCGGGCTGGGTCTGGGACAGCACTTCGGCCTCCACCCGGGCCAGGTAGGTGGCCACCTCCCGGGCGCAGTCGGCCTCGCTCCAACCGAGGATCGGCGCGACGATGTCGGCGACCTGGGCGGCACAGTCCACGCCGCGGTGCGGGTATTCGATGGAGATCCGCATGCGGCGGGCCAGGATGTCCTCCAGGTGCAGCGCACCCTCGGCAGTCGCGGCGTAGGCAGCCTCGACCTTGAGGTAGACCGGGGCGTCGGTGATCGGTTCGAGCAGGTCGGGGCGGCCGACCGCAAGCTCCAGCACTTCGTCGATCAGCGAGCCGTACCGGTCGAGCAGGTGCCGCACCCGGTAGGGGTGCAGGCCGTAGCGGGCTCCGACGCTCTGAGTCTGGTTCACCAGCGCGAAGTATCCATCGGCACCCATCAGGGGCACCTTCTCGGTGATCGACGGCGCGACCCGGGCCGGGACAAATTCCGCGGCGGCATCGACGGCGTCGGCGGCCATCACCCGGTAGGTGGTGTACTTACCGCCCGCGATGGCGACCAGCCCGGGCGACGGCACCGCGACCGCGTGTTCGCGGGACAGCTTGGAGGTCTCTTCACTCTCCCCGGCCAGCAACGGGCGCAACCCGGCATAGACCCCGTCGATGTCGTCGTGCGTGAGAGGGGTGGCCAGCACCGTGTTGACGTGGTCGAGGATGTAGTCGATGTCGACCTTGGTGGCCGCCGGATGCGCCAGATCCAGGTTCCAGTCGGTGTCGGTGGTCCCGATGATCCAGTGCGTGCCCCACGGGATGACGAACAGCACCGACTTCTCGGTGCGCAGGATGATCGCCACCTCGGAGACGATGCGGTCGCGCGGCACCACGATGTGCACACCCTTGGAGGCGCGCACCCGAAACCGGCCCCGCTCCTTGCTCAGCGCCTGGACCTCGTCGGTCCACACCCCGGTCGCGTTGATCACGACGTGGCCGCGCACCTCAGTGACGGCGCCGTCCTCCGAGTCGCGGATGGCCGCACCCACCACCCGGTCACCCTCTCGCAGCAGCGACACCACCTGCGTGGAGGTGCGGACCACCGCGCCGTAGTGGGCGGCCGTGCGAGCGACAGTCATGGTGTGGCGGGCGTCATCGACGACGGTGTCGTAATAGCGGATGCCGCCGATCAGCGAGCTTCGTTTGAGTCCGGGCGCCAGCCGCAGCGCACCGGATTTGGTCAGATGTTTTTGCGCGGGAACGGATTTCGCACCACCGAGCTGGTCGTAGAGGAAGATGCCGGCGGCGATGTAGGGCCGCTCCCAGACCCGCTTGGTCAACGGGAACAGGAACGGCAGCGGCTTGACCAGATGCGGCGCCAGCGTGGTCAGCGACAGCTCCCGCTCGTGCAGGGCCTCACGGACCAGGCCGAACTCCAGCTGTTCGAGGTAGCGCAGGCCACCGTGGAACATCTTCGAGCTGCGGCTCGAGGTTCCCGACGCGAAGTCGCGCGCCTCCACCAACGCCACCTTGAGCCCGCGGGTGGCCGCATCCAGGGCCGCACCGGCGCCGACCACGCCGCCACCGACGACAATGACGTCGAACTGTTCGCCACTCAGCCGCTCCCAGGCCTGCGCCCGCTGCGTGGGCCCGAGGAAGGTCTGGCCGGTGCCCGGTCGTTGGATCGGGTCGCTCATGTCCTCCAGGCTAGTCGAGATCGTCGTGTGCCATCAGGCGGCGAGCGGCCTCGACGATCGATCCGGACAGCGAGGGGTAGACCGACAGCGTCTGGGCCAGATCGGTCACCGAGATCCGGTTCTGCACCGCCAGGGCGATCGGCAGGATCAGCTCGGAGGCGATCGGCGCGACCACCACACCGCCGATGACCACTCCGGTCGCGGGCCGGCAGAAGATCTTGACGAAGCCGCGGCGCAGCAGCGACATCTTGGCCCGCGCGTTGGTGGTCAGTGGCAGCATCAGGGTGCGGGCCGGCACCGAGCCGCTGTCGATGGCGGTCTGCGGAACGCCGACCGCGGCGATCTCCGGCCGGGTGAACGTCGCCGACGCGACCGTGCGGAGCCGGATCGGGGCCACCCCTTCCCCCAGTGCGTGGTACATCGCGATGCGGCCTTGCATGGCCGCGACCGAGGCCAGCGGCAGTAGCCCGGTGCAGTCCCCGGCGGCGTAGATCCCGGCAGCGGAGGTCCGCGACACCCGGTCGACCGGGATGTAGTTACCGGGACCCAGGTCGATGCCGACCCGCTCCAGACCCAGGCCACCGGTGTTGGGAACCGAGCCGACGGTCATCAGGGCATGGCTGCCCTCGACGGTGCGACCGTCGGCCATGGTCACCCGGACTCCCTCGGCGGTACGGACCACGGAGTCGGCTCTGGCGTTCTTGACCAGCGTCACGCCGCGTTCGGCGAACACCTCCTCGAGCACCGCGGCGGCGTCGCTGTCCTCGTGCGGCAGGATCTGGTCGCGGCTGGCCACTACGGTCACGTCGACACCGAGCTCGGTGTAGGCGTTGCAGAACTCCGCACCGGTCACGCCGGACCCGACGATCACCAAGTGTTCGGGCAGCTCGGCGAGGTCGTAGAGCTGGCGCCAGGTCAGGATCCGCTCGCCGTCGGGCACCGCGCTGGGCAGCACCCGCGGGCTGGCGCCGGTGGCGATGAGCACCACGTCGGCCTTCAGGACCCCGATCTGGCCGCTGCGTGCGGTGACCTTGACGCGGTGGTGCGCCATGCCGGGCACGTCGTCGATCAGTTCGCCGTGGCCCTCGATGACGTTGACCTTCTCACGCAGCAGCTGCGTGCCGATGTCGGCGGACTGCGAGCGGGCCAGCGTCTTGACCC
The DNA here is from genome assembly GCF_054073305.1 of Mycolicibacterium sp. CBM1. Classification (NCBI taxonomy): domain Bacteria; kingdom Bacillati; phylum Actinomycetota; class Actinomycetes; order Mycobacteriales; family Mycobacteriaceae; genus Mycobacterium; species Mycolicibacterium sp. CBM1. Next base: position 101,487 of record NZ_JBSXPP010000007.1, read on the forward strand.
GGTTGTTGATCTGGGGCAGCGAGATCTTGGCGTCGTCGATGCCGATCTCGAACCCGAGCCCGGCGGCGCGGCGAAGTTCGGTGCGCACCCCGGTGGAGGCGATGAACGTCTTGGACGGTACGCAGTCGTAGAGCACACAGGCGCCACCGATGCCGTCGCTGTCCACCACCGTGACCTCGGCCACATCCTTGCCGCGACCTGCGGCGACCAGCGCGGCCTCGTAGCCAGCCGGCCCCCCACCGATGATCACGATCCGCGTCGTCACGCGGCCCAATCTAGTGGACGGTGCCGGTGTGCTCCTCCCCACCGAAGTAATCACCCCAGTCGCTGCGCTGCCGACACAGGGACGCTCTAGGCTTGCCCCCGTGCCGCTCTACGCCGCCTACGGGTCCAACATGCATCCCGAGCAGATGCTGGAACGTGCACCACATTCCCCGATGGCCGGCACCGGATGGCTGCACGGCTGGCGGCTGACGTTCGCCGGCGAGGACATCGGCTGGGAGGGCGCGCTGGCGACCCTGGTCGAAGACCCGGATTCCAGGGTGTTCGTGGTGCTCTACGACATGACGCCGGCCGACGAACAGAACCTGGACCGCTGGGAGGGTTCGGAACTGGGCTTCCACAAGAAGATCCGGTGCCGCATCGAGTGCGAATCCACTGACACCACAACCGATCCCGTGCTGGCCTGGCTCTACGTGCTGGACGCGTGGGAGGGCGGGCTGCCCTCGGCGCGCTACCTCGGGGTGATGGCCGACGCCGCCGAGATCGCCGGTGCGCCGGCGGAGTATGTCCACGACCTGCGCACCCGTCCCGCCCGCAATATCGGGCCGGGCCACGGGAGCTGACTCAGCGCGACTGGGTGAATTCCCAAGCAGCGGCCACGATCTCGTCGATGCTGGTGTGCCGGGGCCGCCAGCCCAGTTCGGTGAATGCCTTCTCGCTGGAGGCGATCAGCACGGCTGGGTCGCCGGCGCGGCGCTCGACGTCGCGCACCGCGATGGGCCTGCCGGTGACCCGCTGGCAGCAGGCGATCACCTCCCGCACCGAGAAGCCGGTGCCGTTGCCCAGGTTGTAGATGCGGTGCTCGCCGGGCTTGGCGATCTGCAATGCCAGCAGGTGGGCGTCGGCGAGGTCGCGGACGTGGATGTAGTCGCGGATGCAGGTGCCGTCGGGCGTGGGCCAGTCGGTGCCGAAGACCAGGATCTGCTCGCGCTGGCCGGTTGCGACCTGCAGTACCAGCGGGATCAGGTGCGTCTCGGTGGCGTGACGCTCGCCGAGGCCGGCGTAGGCACCGGCGACGTTGAAGTAGCGCAGGCTCGTGGCGGCCAGCCCGTGGGCGGCGGCATACGAGGTGATGGCGTGGTCGATGGCGAGCTTGGTGGCGCCGTAGGCGTTGGTGGGACGCTTCGGCGCGTCCTCGGTGATCGGTACCGACTCGGGTTCGCCGTAGGTCGCCGCGGTCGAGGAGAACACCAGCCGCGGCGTGCCGGCGGCCCGCATCGCCTCCAGCAGCTGCAAGGTCTTGACGACGTTGCCGTGCCAATACAGCTCGGGCGCTACGACCGACTCGCCGACCAGCGACTTCGCCGCGAAATGCAGCACTCCGTCGAAGGAGCCGTCACCGAGCAGCCGCGGCGCAGCCTCGACGATGTCGTCCTGGACGAACTGCGCACCGGCCGGCACCGCGTCGGCGTTGCCCGTCGACAGATCATCGACGACCACCACCTCGTGACCGGACTCCAGCAGCACCTGGGCGCACACACTGCCCACGTACCCGGCTCCGCCGGTGACCAGAAGCTTCATCAGAACCCCGCAGATTGTTCGATGATGTTGACCAGCACCCGCACCCCCACCGCCAGCGCCCGCTCGTCGAGGTCGAACGTCGGCTGGTGCAGGTCGAGTTGTGGCCCCTGCCCGCCCCATACTCCCAGGCGGGCCATCGCGCCGGGCACCTCTTCCAGATACCAGGAGAAATCCTCGCCGCCGCCGGACTGGCGGGTGTCGGCCAGTGCGTCGGGCGCGACGGCCTCGATGGCGTGGGTCATGATCTGCGTCGAACGCTCCTCGTTGACCACCGGTGGCACACCCCGGTGATAGTTCACCGTGTGCTCGATGCCGAGCGGGGCCAACAGACCCGAAATGATCTCGCGCACAAGATTTTCCATGGATACCCAGGTTTCGCGGCTGGCGGTGCGGACGGTTCCAGCGAGCATTCCGGTCTGTGGGATGGCGTTCGCCGCCACACCGGCATTGGCCGCGCCCCACACCATCACGGTGTTGTGCCGGGGGTCGACCCGCCGGGACAGCACCCCGGGCAGGCCGGTGATCAGCGTGCCCATGCCGTACACGAGGTCGGAGGTGAGGTGCGGACGCGAGGTGTGACCACCGGGCGAATGCAGGACGATCTCCAGGGAGTCCGCGGCCGAGGTGATCGGCCCCGGGATGACCGCCACCCGGCCCACCGCCAGCCGCGGGTCGCAGTGCAGCGCGAAGATCCGCGACACGCCGTTCAGCGCGCCCGCGTTGATGGCGTCGATCGCGCCGCCGGGCATCAACTCTTCGGCGGCCTGGAACAGCAGCCGCACACCGACGGGCAGTTCGGGCACCGACGCCAGCGCGCTCGCCGCACCGATCAGCATCGCGGTGTGGGCGTCGTGGCCGCAGGCGTGGGCGACGTTCGGCATCGTCGAGCTGTACGGCGCGCCGGTGCGCTCGGCCATCGGCAACGCATCCATGTCGGCGCGCAACGCGATCCGCGGCGCATACTCGGGCCCGAAGTCACACGTCAGACCCGTGCCACCCGGCAGAACCTTCGGGTTGAGCCCGGCCTCCACCAGCCGGTCGGCGACGAACTGGGTGGTGGCGAACTCCTGCCGGCCCAGCTCCGGATAACGGTGAATGTGGCGACGCCACTCGACCAGATCGTCGAAGTGGGCGGCCAGCCAGGATTCGCACGTGTCGGCAAGGCTCACGCTCGCACCCCCCGCCGGTCCCGCAGCTCCAGCACCCGGTCGCGCTCGCTCGCCGTCTCGGCCAGCCGGACGACCGTGCGCGCCAACATCGTTGCCCCCTCGGTAACGGCACGATCGCCGCTCGGACCGGCCGCGGCGGTGGCGAACCCGGGCTGGTGGATCACCGCGCCGCCGGCGTCGACGCCGACCACCGGGTGGATGCCCGGCAACAGCTGGGTGACGTTGCCCATGTCGGTGCTGCCCAGCGGCATGGCCGCCTCCATCTCGGCAGGCACCGGACTGCGTCCCATCCGCACCATCTCGTCGCGGAACACATTGGCAAGCCACGGGTCTGGAGCCAGTTCGGCGTAGGGCGGGGCGGCCTCGGCGAGGTCGTACTCGCACCCGGTCGCTATCGCGCCGGCGGCGAAACACCCGCGCATCTTGGCCTCCAGCGCGCTCAACGAGTCGCTGTCGGTGGCCCGCATCGTGTACTGCAGCCGGGCCCGGCCCGGAATGATGTTGGTGGCCGAGCCACCCTCGGTGACGATGCCGTGGGCGAGCTGTCCGGGAGCCATCTGCTGGCGCAGCAGGCCGATCGCCACCTGCGCGACGGTAACGGCGTCGGCGGCGTTGATGCCCAGGTACGGCGCGACGGCCGCGTGCGACTCGCGACCGGTGTAGGTGACGGTCACCTCGGTCAGAGCCAATGAGCGGGCGGCGGCGATGTCGATTGGACCGGGGTGCAGCATCACTGCGGCCGCGACGTCGTCGAAAACCCCCGCGTCGATCAGCAGTGCCTTGCCACCGCCGGACTCCTCGGCGGGAGTACCGATCAGTGCCACGGTGAGTCCCAGCTCGTCGGCCACCTCGGCCAGCGCCAGCGCGGTGCCGACGGCGGCGGCCGCAATGATGTTGTGGCCACACGCGTGGCCGATGCCGGGCAGCGCGTCGTATTCGGCGCAGATCCCGATGACCAGCGGTCCGGAGCCGTAGTCGGCCCGAAAAGCCGTGGCCAGCCCGCCCGGCGCGGCGCTCATCGCGAAGCCCCGCTCGGCGACCAGCGCCTGTGCCTTGGCGCAGCTGCGGTGTTCGTCGAATGCGAGTTCCGGCTCGGCATGGATGGCGTGGGACAGCTCGATGAGGTCACCGCCGCGTGCCGCAATCACATCCTCGACGCGGGTCGACGCAGTGGCTGTTGGCATCAACGCAGTATCGCATTCGGGACTAGGCTCGCTGGCTGTGAGTCCAGACGCCGAACACGCCGCCGCCGTGATCGCCGAGCGCACCGGCGTCGCACGCCACGACGTGGCGATCGTCCTGGGATCGGGGTGGACCCCGGCTGCTGACGCCCTCGGCGTGCCGGTCGCCGAGATCCCGATGTCGGAGATTCCCGGCTTCACACCGCCGTCGGCGCTCGGGCACCGTGGCCGCATCCTCTCGGTGCCGCTGGGATCGCACAACGTACTGGTGCTGCTGGGCCGCACCCACGCCTACGAGGGCCACGACCTGCGTGATGTCGTCCACCCGGTGCGCACCGCGCGGGCCGCGGGCGCCGGGGTCGTGGTGCTGACCAATGCCGCGGGCGGCCTACGCCCGGAGTACCGAGTCGGGCAGGCGGTGCTGATCAGCGACCACCTCAACCTGACGGCCCGCTCCCCGCTGGTGGGTGCGCAGTTCGTCGACCTCGTCGACGCCTATTCGCCGCGACTGCGGGCGCTGGCCCGCGCCGTCGACCCGAGCCTGGTCGAGGGCGTCTACGCCGGCCTGCCCGGCCCGCACTACGAGACTCCGGCGGAGATCCGGATGCTGCGCACGCTCGGAGCCGATCTGGTCGGGATGTCAACGGTGCACGAGACCATCGCTGCCCGCGCAGTGGGCGCCGAGGTATTGGGGATCTCGCTGGTGACGAACCTGGCTGCCGGGATGACAGGCGAGCCGCTCAGTCACGACGAGGTGCTGGCGGCGGGCCGCGCATCGGCGACCGCGATGGGCTCGCTCCTGGCGTCGGTGCTGGCCCGTCTGTAGGCCACCCGGACGAAGCCGCGGGCCAGCAGTGGCGCAGCGAACAGCATGAGCAGGATGCGCAACACCTGCGCGGCGATCACGAACGTCACGTTCGAGCCGGTCTCGACCGCGGTGGCGAGCACCGCGTAGATGCCGCCGGGGCTGGTGGCCAGATAGCCGTCGAGCAGGCTGACACCGGTGATCTTCGACAGTGCGGCGCCGAGGCCGGCCGTGGCGAGGTTGAGTAGCACGATCAGCCCGAGCGCGGCGGGCAGCAGGCGTTCGATGGCGCGCAACGATTCGCGGGTGAAGGCCACCCCGGCCTGCCAGCCGATCACCATGTAGGACGCCGACACCAGCACCGCTGGCACGGTGAGCCCCAGCGACCAGCCGCCCAGTTCCAGCACGATGGTCAGCGCCATCGGGCCGAGGAGACCCGCGCCGGGTAGTCGCGCGAGGCGGCCCGCGATCGAGCCGGCGAGTACCAGTGCGGCGATCGGCGCCAGGCTCAGATACCAAGGCGCTGAACCGGTTTGAAGGGAAGACGAAGTAGCTGCCGAGGTCCGGTCGGCGTGGTAGACGAGGGTGACGACGACGGGCATGGCCGCGGTGATCACCGCGACGCGCAGGTACTGGACCACAGCGACGACGCGGTCGTCACCACCGAGTTCCCGCGCGATGGCGACCAGACCCGACGCCCCGCCGGCGACCAGCGCCAGCGCTCCGGTGAGCGCGCTGATGTCGCGATGCAGCCCCAGCAGCGCCCCGGCGACGATGCTCAGTAGCAGGGTCGCCACGCCGACGCCGAGCACGATAGGCCAGTGCGGCCCGAGCGCAGACAGTGCGCCCGAATGGACCATGGTGCCGATGTAGACGCCCAGAACGCCCTGGGCGGCCAGCCCAGCCCGACGCGGGACGCCGGCGGGCGCCAGCCGGGTGACGGCGAGGACGACGCCAACCAGCAGCGCGGCGAACAACGCCGCGCTCGGCACGCCCAACAGGTCCAGCGGCACGGTCACTCCGATCGTCACCAGTACCAGCAGAACCCAACGCACAAAACAAGTATGACCTTGTCTTTACTGGGATGTCACCTGCGTTTCACGGGATAAATCTCACTAATTGACAAGGTATAACTTGGAATATGAGCCCAGAGAGCGCTGCGGCGGCCACCGAGCTGCGGGAGGCCATGATGGCGCTGGCCCGCCAGCTTCGCCGGCACCGTCCGGACAACGGGTTGACGTTGAGCCAGCTCGAAGTGCTCGGCGAGGTCAGCCGGGCCGGCGTCACCACGCCCGCCGAGATCGCCGGCCGCCTGCAGGTGCGGGTGCAGTCGCTGACCGACAGCATCAACGAGCTGCACAACCGGGCCCTGCTCTCCCGGCGCCCCGATGACGCCGATCGCCGCCGGCAGCTGATCGAACTGACTCCGGCCGGCATGGACCTGCTGCTGCGCGACCGGGCCCAGCGGGACGACTGGTTGCACGAGACGATGCACGACCACCTTAGCGAGCTGGAATACAACCTGCTGATGTTGACCGCCCCGATCCTGCGCAAGCTCGCCGACGCCGACCACCCGGCACAATCGGTCGCGTGAGACCCGAGGACTGGATCGCCCACGATCCCGATCCCGTCACTGCCGCCGAACTGGCCGCGCTGGACGGCGACGAACTGGCCGCGCGGTTCGCCCACCCGTTGGCATTCGGCACCGCCGGACTGCGCGGTCCGGTGCGCGGCGGGCCGGACGCGATGAACCTGGCGGTGGTGGCACGGGCCACCTGGGCGCTGGCCCAGGTGTTGAGCCGTCGCGGACTGGACGGGTCGTCCGTCGTGGTGGGCCGCGACGCTCGGCACGGGTCGGTGCAGTTCGCCGCGGCGGCCGCCGAAGTGCTTGCCGCCGCGGGATTCGCGGTGACCACCTGGGCCCACCCGGTGCCCACTCCGGTCGTCGCGTTCGCGGTCCGGCACACCGGCGCCGCCGCGGGCGTTCAGATCACCGCCTCGCACAATCCGGCGGCCGACAACGGATACAAGGTCTACCTCGACGGCGGGCTGCAGATCATCTCGCCCACCGATCGCGAGATCGAGGCGGCGATGGCCGCCGCGCCGCCCGCCGACCAGATCCCCCGCCGGCCGGTCGACCCGGCCGGCGACGCGCTGATCGACGCCTACGTCGAGCGGGCGGCAGCGGTGCGGCGCACCCGGCACGGCCGGCTGCGGGTGGCGCTGACCGCCATGCACGGAGTCGGCGGCGAACTGGCGGTGCGCACCCTGCGAGCCGCCGGATTCGACGACATTCACACTGTGCCAAGTCAATTCGGACCAGACCCGGATTTCCCGACGGTGACCTTTCCCAACCCCGAGGAACCCGGCGCGACCGACGCGTTGCTGGAGCTGGCGGCCCGGGTGGGCGCCGACGTCGCGATCGCGCTGGACCCCGACGCCGACCGCTGCGCGGTGGGTATCCCCACCGGCACCGGATGGCGGATGCTCTCCGGTGACGAAACAGGTTGGCTATTGGGCGATTACATCCTGGCGACGACACCGCCCGAGCTGCTCTCCACCAGCGTGGTGGCCAGCAGCCTGGTGTCCTCCCAGCTGCTGGCCTCGATCGCCGCCGACCACGGCGCCCGGCACGTCCAGACCCTCACCGGGTTCAAGTGGCTGGCCCGCGCCGACACCGATCTGCCGGGATGCACCCTCGTGTACGCCTACGAGGAGGCGATCGGCCACTGCGTGAACCCCGGCGCCGTCCGCGACAAGGACGGCATCAGCGCCGCAGTCCTCAGCTGCGACCTACTGGCCGGCACACTCGCACAAGGCGATTCGGTCACCGCGGCGCTGGACCGGCTGGCGCTGCGGCATGGCGTGTACACCACCGCGGCGCTGTCGCGGCGGGTCGCCAGCCCCGCCGAGGCCGCGGCGATGATGACCAGGTTGCGCACCGCACCTCCGGCGAGCGTGGCCGGCGTACCCGTCAGGGCATCGGAGACGGCTGACGCGGTGATCCTGGCCGGTGGAGACGCCGCCACCTCGGTGCGCGTCGTGGTGCGACCCTCAGGCACCGAACCCAAGGTCAAGTGCTACACCGAGGTGCGTCGTGCCGTCACCGCCGAGCTGGCCGAAGCCCGTCGCGAAGCCGCCGCGCTCCAGGCTCAGCTGCTCGACGTGGCCCGAACCTGGTAGTCAGCGGGGCCCGAACTGCCGGTCCCCGGCGTCACCGAGGCCGGGCACGATGTAGGCGATCTCGTTCAGACCGTCGTCGATCGCGGCGGTGAACAGCCTGGCCTCCGGGGCGACTTTCTCCAGCGCGGCAACGCCTTCCGGAGCACACACCACGCAGACCACGGTGATGTCCACCGCGCCCCGGTTGTGCAGCAGTCCGATCGTGTGCGCCATCGAGCCGCCGGTCGCGAGCATCGGGTCGAGCACCATCACCGGTTGGGTGCTCAGGTCGTCGGGCAGTGACTCCAGGTACGGCGTCGGAGTGTGGGTGGTCTCGTCGCGGGCGACACCGACGAAGCCGACCTGCGCTTCCGGGATCAGCGCGTGCGCCTGATCGACCATACCCAGGCCGGCCCGCAGCACCGGCACCAGAAGTGGTGGCCGTGCCAGCCGCGAGCCGAGGCTGTCGGCCATCGGCGTGCGCACGGTGATCTCTTCACGGACCGCGTCCCGAGTGGCTTCGTAGACCAGCATGTGGGTCAGGTCGCGCAGGGCCGCCCGGAACCCGGCGTTGTCGGTGCGCTCGTCACGCAGGGTGGTCAGCCGTGCCGCGGCCAGCGGGTGGTCGATCACGCACACATCCATGCGCAGTGACTGTAGTGAGTGCTCAGGGGGTGTCGCAGCCCAGCACGAACGCTTTCACCAACGCGGTGTACTGGTAGGCGTACTCGGTGGCCCAGCGCCACAGCGAGTAGTCGTAGGTGCGCGGCACCGGGCGCATCGTCACCGAGCCGTGGAAGCACTGTCCGAAGATGTAGCGGGCCCGCACGGTGTGGTAGTTCCACGACACCACGATCACGTGGGTCCAGTTGCGTTGCTTGGCGATCCGGGCGACGTACATCGCCTCGCCGCGGGTGGTGAAGGGGTTCGGCGTGAAGCAGATTACGGTGACCGCCGCGGTGCCGGCGGCGCAGGCCCGCCGGAAATCGGCCCGGTCCGCTTCCGCTCTATCGTCGTAGGAATTGGACAACACCACCGTGTTGGCGTAGCCCTGTTGCGCCAGGCTCAGGCCGTACTGGAACCGGCCGTCGTTGTCGCCACCCAGGACGATGACGGCGTCGGCCGGCACCAGCGGATCGGCGTGCGGCCGGGTGAACAGGAAGTACCCGCTGACACCCAACGCCGCCAGGATGACGGCGCCGACGAGCGCGGCGATCCCCAACGCGCGACCGGCCCTCCCCACGGGGGGCAGGTTACCGGCCAGGGGCCGTCGTTAGGCTGTGCGGCATGGCTGCTGAGCTCGTTCCGGTCCGCATCGGCGTGACTGCTGGTGACCTTTACACACTGTGGGCGCCCCGCTGGCGCGACGGCGCTGACGAGTGGGAGGCGTTCCTCGGCAAGGACGAGGATCTGTACGCCTTCGAATCGGTGTCCGATCTGGTCGCCTTCGTGCGGACCAACACCGACAACGACCTGAGCGACCACCCCGCGTGGGACGACGTGACCAAGGTCAACGCCCACAAGCTGCAGCCGGCCGAGGCACGCCAGGTCGATCTGATCGCCGTCGAGGAGCTGCTGGCCGAGAAGCCCACCGAGGAGTCGGTGACGGCAGTGGCCAACACGCTGGCCATCGTCTCGTCCATCGGGTCGGTGTGCGAACTCCCCGCGGTGACACGGTTCTTCAACGGCAACCCCAACCTGGGCCTGGTGTCGGGTGGGTTCGAGCAGTTCAGCGGTAAGGCTGGACTCAAGCGCTGGAACATGGTCGGCGACATCGTGGCCCGCGGCTGGGACAGCGTGCTGTCGGCGGTCGACGAGGTGATCACCGTCCCCGAGGTCGACGAGCGGGTGGCCAAGCTGGCCGCCGCCGAGCTCGAGGAGCCGTTCGAGGACGACGGCGACGAGGTGATCGCCGCCGACGACGACTCAGACGACTCAGACGAGGAGGTGGCCGAAGATGTCGCAGCCGGGCCCGCCCCGGTGCTCGGCAGCGACGAGGATTTCTGGATCGAGGTCGGCATCGATCCGGTGCGGATCATGACCGCCTCGGGGACGCTGTACACGCTGCGCTGCTACTTCGACGACCGACCGATCTTCCTCGGTCGTAACGGCCGGATCAGCGTGTTCGGCTCCGAGCGGGCGCTGGCACGTTATCTGGCCGACGAACACGACCACGACCTGTCGGACCTGAGCACCTACGACGACATCCGCACCGCAGCCACCGACGGCTCGCTGCGTGTAGAGGTCACCGACGACAACGTCTACGTGTTGACCGGTCTGGTCGACGACATCGCCGACGGCCCCGACGCCATCGACCACGACCAGCTGGAACTCGCTGTGGAGCTGGTCCGCGATGTGGGCGACTACTCCGAAGAGGACACCGCCGACCGTCTGCTGGCCGACGACGGTGCGCTGGGCAAGCTGGTCAACCACGTGCTGGAGCCCGCGGAGAACTCCCGGCCCGCCGGACCGTACACGGCGGCGGCCAAGGAGTGGGAAGAGCTCGAGCGCTTCGTCGAGTCGCGCCTGCGCCGCGAATAGCGGCTAGCCGGCGGAGCTGGCGCTGGTCTTGGTGCGCTTCGACGAGCCAAGGCCGCTGCGGGTGGACTTCGTCGAACTCGAGCTTGTCGAAGCAGAGCTGGCCGAACTCGAGTCGCTGGACGTCGAGCTGCCCGAACTGGCCGCGGACTTCGCAGCCGTGGTCGTGCTCGTCGTGGTGTGGGGTTTGACATGGCCCACCGCGCTGGTCGTGGTGGTGGTAGCCGTTTCCGTCGACGATGAGGAGTCCGACGACGTTGAGTCTGAGGACGACGTTGAGTCTGAGGACGACGTTGACGAACTCGTCGACGTCGTAGCGGCGGTGGTCGTGGTGTCGGTCGTCTCCGAGGTCGTGTACTCGACGGCGGGACCCCCGACCCCGTACGGGCCGGGACGGGTCGTACCGAACGGGCGGACACCGGTGAGGTCCTCGATGCCGTTGTCCAGCCCGGTCGGGATCGCGACGAGGAAGTCGCGGGCCAGTTTGACCGGGTTCTCGAAGTAGAAGATGTTCCACGAAGTCGGCACACCCGGGCTGGTGCTGCGGTCGTAGGCGGATTCGATGATGACGCGCAGCGCGGGATCGAGCGCATCGGCGAGCGCGTAACCCAGTGTCCCGAAGTTCTCCAGCGGCATCAGCAGCGGCAGGATCGGGGTGGAGATCAGGTAGTAGTGCGTGTCGCCGTACTGGCCTTGGTCGACGACGCCCGAGCTGGTCAGCGTGGTGTCGTCGTACACCCCGCCGAGGTGCAGGTAGGTGATGCCCATCAGGGCATTGATGTCGGCCAGCAGGTTGAGCGGGTTCTCCGGGAAGTCCGACCAGCCGTCGTACTGCGCCGCGATGTCGACGGTGGAGTACTGGGTGTCGGTCGGGGTCGGCCCGCTGAACGTCGCCCCGCCGAAGGTCAGGAACCACGGAATCGTGACACCGGTGGGTCCACGGGAGAGGAAGCCGCCGTTGGGGCGGTTGCCGTTGGCGGTCAGCACGAAGCTAACGTCCGGGCCCTCTCCGTAGGCGTACTCCGCGGCCAGCGCCCGCTTCTCGAGGGTCGCGATCGTCGAGCTCTGGGAGAACCCGTACACCACGAACTGGTCACCGACCGCCGGCGCGATCGAGCCCACGTCGGTGTTGTAGTTGCAGGACGTGCCCTTGATGCAGTTGTCGAGGTTCAGTACCCCGAGGGCCACCGACTGGTCGAAGGTCAGCGTGCCGGTGTCCGGGGCAAACTCCTCCGGCGTGACGACGGCGACCGCGTTGTACGGCCCGGACGGGATGCCGGTCCCGAGGGTGGACGCCGGATCGACATAGTTACCGACCGCACCAGCCAGGTAGTCCTCGACGAACTCGGTGGTGTCCTCTTGCGGCGACAGGGAATGACCCGTGCCGCCCATCACCAGAACGGTGACGCCGGTGAGGGCGAGTTTGATGGCCGCCGTCGTCGTCGACACCAGCGCCAAGGACAGGAACACCGCCAGTGCAGCGACCGAAACCGCCATGCTCCGAGCTGTCAGGCGCATGTGGATAACTCCCTGTCCCCGCCGGTCAAGGCCCCGACGGAACGACGCAATGATGGCCCCCGCCCGATTCTCAGGACTCTATCAGCAAAGCCGAAAAGAGCCGATCCTGCCGAAGTGTTCACAGCCGAGACATAACTTCGGCAGCAGCAAACGCCCGCCGGCCGCACGACAGCCGGGTGCTAACCTTCTTCGCGACAATGGCAAACGCCGTCGGCGAACATGGTTGGGGTGAGAATTCAGTGAGCCGGGTCCATATCCCGAAGTTGGGGATAATCGCCGCACTGCGTCAGAAGACCGACTACAAGCGTTGGGCCGACACCCGCAATCTGTACTCGGAGTGGGAGCCGCGCACCCGCCGTGCCGCCGAGTTGATCCCCGCGAACAGCCGGGTCATCGAGTTCGGTGCGGGCACCCGCGCCCTGGAACGCCACCTCGACCCTTCCTGCACCTACACTCCGTCGGATCTGGTCGATCGCGGTCCCGGGACCATCGTCTGCGACCTCAACGAGCGGCCGCTGCCCAATCTGGGCAGCGACACCTACGACGTCGCCGTTTTCATGGGCGTCCTGGAGTACCTGCGCGACGTGCCCTCGGTGCTCGACTGGCTGTCGACGATCGCGCCGCGCGTCGTGATGTCCTACGGCTGCCCGGACAGCAACGACCAATTCGTACGCACCAAGCTCGGGGCCGTCGACCGGATCAGCCGCGGCTGGTTGAACAGCTACCTCGAAGAGGACATTCGCACCCTGTTCCGGGACCGCGGATACGCGAGCGTGCACGAGGAGAACTGGGCGAACGTCGACGGCTACCAGCACCGGATGTTCGTCTTCACCAAGTAGTCCATCCCGGGCCGCCGCAAACTCGCCCGGAGACGTCCGGCGCGAAGGTGACCAACGTCCCTCGCTGCCATCGCGACTAGCCTGTAACGTGAGATCGCGGATTTGGGAGGTAGGACTGGTGACGTCGACACTGAGTTTGACCGAGGTGCTGGCAAACGAGGGCATCGCCGATCTGACCGGCATGTGGCCGGTCGAGGTGGTCGAAGACTGGAATCGGCGGCTCGATCCGGTGTTCGCCGGAACCGACGGCGAGCGCCGGTCGTACGCCAGTGCCGACACCCTCGCGGCAACCGGAATCTACGCCGAGGTGTTCAGCGAACCGGTTCGCCGGCTGATCGCGGGCATCCACCCTTCGGCGCTGCTGTACCACTGCCATTGCTACGAGATCGCCGCCAACCAGGGCCGGCCGCACATCCACCGCGACAAGCCGCTGGGCTGGCATCGCGACACCGAGACCATTCGGTCCTACACCCCCGATTTCCCGTCGTTCATCAGCATCTTCATCCTGCTGTCGCCGGTCGGTGCCGGTGATGGCGCGTTCGAGTTCTACCCGCACCGGCCCAACAACGGGATGCGGGCTGGCGGCGACGCAGTGCAGCTGATCGGTCCGGTCGGCACGGCCGCGATGTGGAACCGCTCGTACTTCCACCGCGCCTCGCCCAACCGCGGCGCGCTGCGCCGCCGCGTGCTGAAGGTGTCGTTCCAGCCGGCTGGTCTGCCGAACGACCGCATCGGGCTACCGGAGTTCCAGGACGCCCGGGCCCATCTGACGGATCCGGCCCTGCTGGCCCTCATCGACCAGCGGCGGGTCGGTACGACGACGCCGCTGTCCGACCGCGGTGAGATCCCTTCCGGCACACCGTTGGCGCCGACGACGCGCAACGAGCTGTCCAAGGCGCAGGCCGCCTACATCCGCGCGCAGACCGTCGGCTTCCGGGCGCTGGCCGCCGCGGGCGTTGTGTGACCCAGCCCAATAACCGGCTGCGGGCGCTGGTCGTCGGGTCCGGATACCGCGTCCGCAACGCGTTCCTTCCTGCGCTGAGCCTGTTGAGTTCACGCGTCGAGGTCGTCGGAATCCATTCCCGCACATACGCCAATGCCCGCCGCGCGGGTGAACGCTGGGGCGTCGAGGCGATCGAGGATCCGCGGTCGCTGCGCCCCGGTGACATCGACCTGGCGCTGGTGTCGGTGACCGTCACCAACAACGTGGCGGTGCTGCGTTCGCTAGCCCACCTCGCGCCCGGTGCGGCCCTGGTGATCGACACCCCCGGTGTCGGGCGCCTCGACGATCTCGCCCGGCTCGCGCAGTTCCGGCGGTGGGCGCAGATCCGAGTCGGCGAAGACTTCATGAACATGCCGCAGTACCGGCTGGTCGGTGACGCCGTGCGCTCCGGCGCACTCGGCGACGTCAGCCGAATCTCTATGTCGGAGATGGGGTATCGCTACCACGCGCTGGCACTGGTGCGATCGTGGCTGGATCTGCTGGCGCCCACGTCTGCCCGCAGCCGGCGCGTTCCGGGCGGCGTCGACATCGAGTACCGCTTCCGCGGCGGCAAGATCGGCGTGGTTCGCGAACCGTACCGCCAGGGCCAAGGATCGTTCACCGTCACCGGCAGCAAGGCTGTCCTGACCGGCCACCCCATGGGCCACGACGCGCCGGATTCCTTGGGCGCCAAGCTTGTTCGAATCAACGACGACAACGGCCTGGCCGGATTCGCCATCGACGGCCTGGACACCCCGATGGCGGTCGACCTCCCCCATCGCGCCGCGCTGGGGGCCATGGGCCTCGAAGACGACTCCGAGTTCAACCTGCTGCGCATCGACGGGCTGAGCAAGGTCATCGCATCACTGTGGGACACCGGCGGGCAGGACCCGGTAAACAGCCGCTACCGCCTCGAGGATGCCGTCGCTGACAACCTGGTCAGCTGGGCGGCGCGCGCGGTGCCTTGGTTCCCCGCGCCGCGGCTCTGACTCACTGCGCCTCAGGCGGTCTCGGATCGCCCGGCCCCGACGCGTCGTCGTCGGGCTCCTCGTAGAGGACCGCCACAGGTGTGCCGGCCGCTGCGGACGCCGCGGCGGCTTCACGGGCGGCCCGCAACTTCACCCCCGGCGGCTTGGACGGCCACCAGTTGGCGTCCCCGATCAACACCGCCGCGGCCGGCACGGTGAGCGTTCGCACCAGGAAGGTGTCCAGCAGCAGACCGACGCCGATCACGAAACCGATCTGTGCGGCGGTGAGCACACTGCTGACGGTCAGGGCCATCATCGACGCGGCGAAGATCAGGCCGGCCGAGGTGATGACGCCGCCGGTCGCACCGACGGTACGGATGACCGCCGATCGCACCCCGTACTTTGCTTCGTCACGGATTCGGGAGATGAGCAGCAGGTTGTAGTCGGCGCCGACGGCGACAAGCACCATGAACGCGATTCCCGGCACCCCCCAGGCCAGCTCCTGGCCGAGGACGAACTGGAACAAGACCACACCGATGCCCAGCGCCGCGCCGTAGGACAACACCACCGACAACACCAGATACAGCGGCGCGACGATGGCACGCAGCAACACCATGAGAATCAGGAAGACCACGACCAACGTCATACACAGGATGTAGATGAAGTCGGAGTCGTAGAAGTCCCGGATGTTGGCGTTGATCGACGAGAAGCCCACCATCGAGATGTGCGAGCCGGCCAACTGCGTGTTGGGTGTCGCCGCGTTCGCCGTGTTGACGATGTCTTTGACCTGATCCATCGCCTCGGTGCTGAACGGGTTGAGCGCCGTCTGGACCAGGTAGCGCGCCGAATGGCCGTCCTCGGAGACGAACAGCTTGGCGGCCTTCTTGAACTCGTCCATGGTCAGCACCTGTGGCGGAATATAGAAGCCGGACATCGGCGGATCGGCCGCCTCCCGCTTCATCGCCAACAGGAACGTCGACGCCTGATCCAGGCCCGCCCCGAGGTTGCGGGTCTGGTCGACCAAGGCCTGCACGCCCACCGCGAGTTGGCGGCTCGAGTCGGCGAGGGTGTTGACACCCGTGACCGCCTCGTTGAGCTTCTTCTCGACGCCGCCCGGTTGGCCCACCCCGAGCGAGCGTGCGGCCGCCGTGGCCTTCTGGAGGTTCTTGCTCAGCTGGGAGACGGCCTCGTCGAGTTTCTGCGATCCGTCCGTCGCCGACAGTTCGCGGGCGAAGTCCTCGATGGACTTGACGGCCGGCGTGTTGGCGGCGTCGACGATCTTCTGCAGATCGGATCGGGAGTCGACGCACGCGGGGTCGCCATCGCACTGCGGGCTGACGTTGAGCGCGTTGAGCATCGGCGACGCCCAGTCACTGATGCTGGTGACCCGCAGGATGCTCAGTCCCAGCGCGTCGCCCAACGAGCGCATGCTGGTCACCAGCTTCGCGGTCTTGTCGATCTGGTCCAGCGTCTTGGTGCCGCCGTACTTCTGCGACATGGCGTCCAGGGCGCTGGTCAGCCCGCGGACACTGGCGATCGAGCCCACCACCTGGGTGCGGATCTGGCCCAGGACGTCGGCCATCTTGCCGGCACCGCCGGAGAGCAGGGTGAGGTTGTCGTCGTTGGTGGAGATGAGATTGGAGGCGTCACCGAGCTTGGTGCCGACCTCTCCGGCCTGATAGGTGGTCTTGGCCTGCTCGAGCACCTGGCCGGTCGGGCGGGTGATGCCACGCACCAGGTCGATGTTGGGCAGCTGCGCGATACGCGCGGCCATCTGTTCCATGTCGGCCAGCGCCTTGGGGGTGCGCAGGTCGTTCGGAGACTGGATGAACAGGAACTG
Organism: Mycolicibacterium sp. CBM1; assembly: GCF_054073305.1. Taxonomy (NCBI): domain Bacteria; kingdom Bacillati; phylum Actinomycetota; class Actinomycetes; order Mycobacteriales; family Mycobacteriaceae; genus Mycobacterium; species Mycolicibacterium sp. CBM1. The sequence goes on from NZ_JBSXPP010000007.1 coordinate 118,292, forward strand.
CTGCAGCGTGCTGCTGATCGGGAAGTGCTGGTCCATCACCTCGTAGGCGTGGTTGCTCGCGGAGTCCTGCGGCAGGTTCTTGCGGTCGTCGTAGTTGAACCTCATCAGCGACGTGGTGGCGGCCAGCGCACCCAGGATCACCACGCTGGTCACCAGCAGCAGCCGCGGCCGGCGCACGATCATCACACCGGAGCGTCGCCACAGCCGCCCGGTGATGTCGCGACGCTGCTTGATCCATCCTCGCCGCCCGGCCAGCACGATGAACGCCGGCAACAAGGTGATCGACGCCAGGAAGCCCACCACGATCGTCACCGTCAGGGCCGGCCCGACGGTGGAGAAGATGGCCAGTTTGGTGAAGGACATCCCCAGGAAGGTCAGGGCGACGGTGCCCGCCGAACCGGCGATCACCTCACCGATCGAGCTCAACGCCGCGACGATCGCCTCGTCGGAGGCCATCCCGGTCTTGGTGAGTTCCTGATAGCGGCTGTAGAGGAAGACCCCGTAGTCGATACCGGCGCCCATCATCATGCCGGTCATCAGCATCATCGTCTGTGGGCCGAGTCCCAGGCCGAGTTCGCCGAGGCCGGCGACGGCCTGTTGGGCGACCAGTAGCGAAACGCCGATCGTGAGCAGCGGCATCAGCATCGCGATCAGGCTGCGGTACACCAACAGCAGGATCGAGAACACCAGGCCGACCGTGGCGATCTCGATCATGTGCTGGTCGCGGGCGCCGATGGCGTTCATGTCCTCGATCGTCGAAGCCCCGCCGACGACGTTGACCTGCAAAGACGAGCCCTTCGCCGCGTCGTTGACGGTCTTGATGACGCTGCGGTAGGCCTCCTGGCCGTCCGGGGTGCCCATCGTGCCCGACATACTGACCGGCAGATTCCAGGCCTTGTTGTCCTTGCTGGTCATCACCTCCTTGAGTTCAGGAGTACGGACGAAGTCCTGGATCGACGAGACGTTCTTGGTGTCGTCCTTGAGCTTGTCGACGATTTTGCGGTAGGTGACCTCGTCGGCCGGAGTCAGCCCGTTCTCGTTGCTGAGGATGACGGCGGCGAAGTTGCCGGCATCGGCCTCGTGAAAGGCTTCCTGCATCTGCTTGACCGAGACCAGGACCGGGGCGTCCTTGGGCAGGAAATCCGGTGGGTTGCGGGCCGCGACGACGGCCAGCGGGGTGATGAGGGCCATCAGGGCCCCGGCCAGAACCAGCCAAGCGGCAATCACAAGCAGGGGGTGGCGGACAACCAGCCGGCCCAGGCTCGTGAAGAAGTTGTGCGCGGACACGCCACTGAACACGGCGCGCTTGGACATCACACCAAGTTACATCGCGTGAACGCGCGCAGCCGTATCACCGACGCTGCCCAACTAGTGGCGTAGCAAATTGTTCTGTAGCCGGGATCCTACGCGCCCTCTGCGTCGTTCGCGCGAGGACGACTCAGCCGATCAGAACGGCGTAACGCGGCTTGATCACCTCGTCGATGATGCGCAGTCGCTCGTCGAAGTGGATGAACGCCGATTTCATCGCGTTGATGGTGAACCGCTCCAGATCGCTCCACCCGTACCCGAAGGCCTCGACCAGACGCAGCATCTCCTGGCTCATGGTGGTGTCGCTCATCAGGCGATTGTCGGTGTTGACGGTGACCCGGAACCGCAGCCGGGCCAGCAGGTCGAACGGGTGGCTGGCGATGCTGTCCACCGCGCCGGTCTGCACATTCGAGCTCGGGCACATCTCCAACGGGATCCGCTTGTCGCGCAGGATCGCCGCGAGCGGGCCCAGCTCGGCGGTCCCGTCGGGTAGCACCTCGACGTCGTCGACGATGCGCACACCGTGCCCGAGCCGGTCGGCGCCGCAAAACGCCAGCGCCTCGTGGATGGAGGGCAAGCCGAATGCCTCTCCGGCATGGATGGTGAATCGGGCGTTGTGGCCGCGCATGTATTCGAACGCGTCCAGGTGCCGGGTGGGCGGGTAGCCGGCCTCGGCGCCGGCGATGTCGAACCCGACGACACCCCGATCGCGGAACCGGATCGCCAGTTCGGCGATCTCCCGGGACCGGGCGGCGTGCCTCATGGCCGTCACCAGGCAGCGCACCACGATCGGATGACCGCCGGCCGCGGCCGCCTTCTCCCCGTCGACGAAGCCGGCCAGCACCGCCTCGACGACCTCGTCGAGCGACAACCCGCCGTCGATGTGCAGTTCGGGGGCGAACCGAACCTCGGCATAAACGACATTGTCGGCCGCCAGGTCTTCGACGCATTCGAAGGCCACCCGGTGCAGCGACTCGGGGCTCTGCATGACGGCCACGGTGTGCGCGAAGGGTTCGAGGTACCGCACGAGGGAGCCGCTGTGGGCTGCGGTTCGGAAGAAATCGGCCAGGACGGTCTCATCGTGGGCGGGCAGTCCGTCGTAGCCGATCTGCTCGGCGATCTCCAGGACGGTGGCGGGACGCAGCCCCCCGTCGAGGTGGTCGTGCAACAGCGCCTTGGGAGCTTGCTGGATCATCGGCAGCGTCAACGGTGTGGTCATCAGGCGATCCGATCGATGATGAGCGGACGCGCGGGTGGCGGTCCGGAGGGGTCAACGACGCTCCAGGCGCCGTTCAGCTCGGCCATCGCGGCCGGAATCCGCTCGGGAGTGTCGGTGTACAAGGTGAACAGCGGTGCACCGGCGGCGACCGGCTCGCCGGGACGGCGGTGGATGCGGACGCCGGCACCGGCCTGCACACGCTCGCCCGGGCGGGCCCGGCCAGCGCCGAGCCGCCACACCGTCAGCCCCATCGCCATTGCATCGATGTCCCCCATTGTGCCGCCCCGCGGTGCCGAGACGGTCTCGTTATGGGCTCCGATCGGCAGCGGCGCGGACGGGTCTCCGCCCTGGGCGGCCACCAGCGCACGGAAGCGGTCCATCGCGCTGCCGTCACACAAGGTCTGCGCCGGGTCACAACCGTCGATCCCGGCCAGCGCCAGCATTTCGGCTGCCAGCCGCACCGTGAGCTCGACGACGTCGGCCGGGCCGCCACCGGCGAGCACCTCAAGCGACTCGTCCACCTCCAGCGCGTTGCCGACCGTGCGGCCCAGGGGAACGTTCATATCGGTCAGCAACGCCCGGGTGGGCACACCGTGGGCACGGCCCAGTTCGACCATGGTGGCGGCCAACTCCCGCGACTCGGCCTCGGTCTTCAGGAACGCTCCGCGGCCCACCTTCACGTCGAGCACGAGCGATTGAGCGCCCTCGGCCAGCTTCTTGCTCATCACCGAGCTGGCGATCAGCGGCAGTGACTCCACCGTGGCGGTCACGTCGCGCAGGGCGTAGATCTTGCGGTCCGCGGGCGCCAGTTCACCGGCGGCGAAGATCGCCGCGCCCAGCTCCGAGAGTTGCTGACGGACTTGCGTTTTGGAGATCTCGGCGGAGAACCCCGGGATGGACTCCAATTTGTCCAGCGTGCCGCCCGTGTGGCCGAGTCCACGCCCAGCCGCCTGCGGAACCGCGGCGCCGCACGCGGCGACGACCGGAACCAGCGGAATGGTGATCTTGTCACCGACCCCACCGGTGGAGTGCTTGTCCACCGTCGGGCGGCTGAGGTCGCGAAAGTCCAGTCGCTCTCCCGAGGCGATCATCGCCGTCGTCCACCGGGAGATCTCCGCGCGGTCCATCCCGCGCAGGAAAATCGCCATCAGCAGGGCCGACATCTGCTCGTCGGCAACCCGGCCGTGGGTGTAGGCGTCGATCACCCAGTCGATGGCGGCATCGCTCAGCCGGCCGCCGTCGCGTTTGGCCCTGATCACGGTGGGCGCGTCGAATGTGAACTGGGTCACGGCTTTTCCTGCTCGACGCGGGCCAGATCCGCCGGGCCGAACGCCTCGGGCAGCAGTTCGGCCAGTCGCAGCGGGCCGTTCGGGTGGTCGACGAGCAGCTCGGGCCCGCCGTGCTCGAGAAGCACCTGGCGGCATCGTCCGCACGGCATCAGCGCAGCCCCTCCTGCGTCCACCACCGCCAGCGCGACCAGCCGTCCCCCGCCCCCGGACACCAGGGCGCAGGCCACTGCGCACTCGGCACAGAGACCTAGGCCATATGAGACATTCTCCACATTGCAGCCGGTGATCATCCGGCCGTCGTCAACAAGTGCCGCCGCTCCGACAGGAAATCGGGAGTACGGTGCGTACGCCCGCCGTGATACTTCGATTGCCTTGGCGCGCAGCACTTTCCAGTCAGGATCGATCGTCATGACGTGCCCCCTGCGCCGGAACTGAATGCATTCACCTGCCACCTCGTCGCGCTCGGCGGGGTGGCCGGCGGCGGCCGGAATCGGCTGCGTGGCCACCCCTGGTTACTGCACCGTAATTCTTCCGACAGTACAAACGGAGTTAGAGTCCACCCAAAACGCAACGAAAGCGTTGGAGGCGCTGATGAGTACAGCGGCACCGGTTGTGCCGGCCCCGCGCGACAAGTCGTCCCGGCGGCGGACCCTGTATCGGGGTGACCCGGGAATGTGGTCGTGGGTGCTGCACCGGATCACCGGGGCGACGATCTTCTTCTTCCTGTTCGTCCACGTGCTGGACACCGCCCTGGTGCGAGTCAGCCCGCAGGCTTACAACGAGGTCGTCGAGACCTACAAGAACCCGATCGTCGGGCTGATGGAGATCGGTCTGGTGGCCGCGCTGCTCTACCACGCGCTCAACGGCGTCCGGATCATCCTCGTCGACTTCTGGTGGAAAGGTCCGCGTTATCAACGCCAGATGCTGTGGGCGGTCGCGGGGGTCTGGCTGCTGGTGATGGTGCCCTCGTTGGTCATCATCGGCATGCACATGGCGGAGCGGTTCCTGTGACCGCGCCGGAGAGCCGGCTGGGACCGCCGGCGCCGATCCTCGAGCGCAACCACGACCGCCCGGCCGGTCTGGACAACCCCCGCAGCCCGCGGCGGCGTTCCGGCATGCCGAATTTCGAGAAGTACGCGTGGCTGTTTATGCGCTTCTCCGGCGTCGTGCTCATCTTCCTGGCGTTGGGCCACCTGTTCATCGGGTTGATGTGGGACGGCGGCGTGTACCGCATCGACTTCAACTACGTCGCGCAGCGCTGGGCCTCGCCGTTCTGGCAGACCTGGGACCTGTTGCTGCTGTGGCTGGCCCAGCTGCACGGCGGCAACGGCATGCGCACCATCATCGCCGACTACGCCCGCAAGGACGCCACCAAGTTCTGGCTGAACTCGCTGCTGGTGGTCTCGATGCTGACCGTCCTGGTGGTGGGTACCTACGTGTTGCTGACCTTCGACCCGAACATCTCCTAACCGCTCCGGGGAGCCAACATGATCACCGAACACCGCTACGACGTCGTGATCGTCGGTGCCGGCGGCGCCGGTATGCGCGCCGCCGTGGAGGCGGGCCCACGTGCCCGCACCGCGGTCCTGACCAAGCTGTACCCGACCCGCAGCCACACCGGCGCTGCCCAGGGCGGTATGTGCGCGGCGCTGGCCAATGTCGAGGAAGACAACTGGGAATGGCACACCTTCGACACCGTCAAGGGTGGTGACTACCTGGCCGACCAGGACGCCGTCGAGGTGATGTGCAAGGAAGCCATCGACGCCGTGCTGGACCTGGAGAAGATGGGGATGCCGTTCAACCGGACCCCCGAGGGCCGCATCGACCAACGCCGGTTCGGCGGGCACACCCGCGATCACGGCAAGGCCCCGGTGCGCCGGGCCTGTTACGCCGCCGACCGCACCGGCCACATGATCCTGCAGACGCTGTACCAAAACTGCGTCAAGCACGACGTGGAGTTCTTCAACGAGTTCTACGCACTCGACATCGCGCTGACCCAGACTCCCAGCGGCCCGGTGGCCACCGGGGTGATCGCCTACGAGCTGGCAACCGGCGACATCCACATCTTCCACGCCAAGGCCATCGTCTTCGCCACCGGCGGGTCGGGTCGCATGTACAAGACCACCTCCAACGCCCACACACTCACCGGCGACGGGCTGGGCATCATCTTCCGCAAGGGACTTCCCTTGGAGGACATGGAGTTCCACCAGTTCCATCCGACCGGCCTGGCCGGTCTCGGCATCCTGATCTCCGAGGCGGTGCGCGGCGAGGGCGGCCGGCTGCTCAACGGGGAGGGTGAGCGGTTCATGGAGCGCTACGCCCCGACGATCGTCGACCTGGCCCCGCGCGACATCGTGGCCCGCTCGATGGTGCTCGAGGTGCTCGAAGGCCGCGGCGCCGGGCCGCACAAGGACTACGTCTACATCGACGTGCGCCATCTCGGCGAGGACGTGCTCGAGGCCAAGCTGCCCGACATCACCGAGTTCGCCCGCACGTACCTGGGCGTCGACCCGGTCAAGGAGTTGGTGCCGGTCTATCCGACGTGCCACTACGTCATGGGCGGCATCCCGACCACCATCACCGGGCAGGTGCTGCTCAACAACACCACCACGGTGCCGGGCCTGTACGCCGCCGGTGAGTGCGCGTGCGTCTCGGTGCACGGCGCCAACCGGCTGGGCACGAATTCGCTGTTGGACATCAACGTGTTCGGTCGCCGCGCGGGCATCGCGGCCGCGAACTACGCGCTGGGCCACGACTTCGTCGATCTGCCGGAGAGCCCGGCGGCCATGGTGGTCGACTGGGTGGCCAACATCTTGAGCGAGCACGGCAACGAGCGTGTCGCCGACATCCGCAGCGAGCTGCAGCAGTCGATGGATAACAACGCCGCGGTGTTCCGTACCGAGGAGACGCTCAAGCAGGCGTTGACCGACATCCACGGGCTCAAGGAGCGGTACTCGCGAATCACCGTGCACGACAAGGGCAAGCGCTACAACAGCGACCTGCTCGAGGCCATCGAGCTGGGCTTCCTGCTCGAGCTGGCCGAGGTCACCGTCGTGGGTGCGCTCAACCGCAAGGAATCCCGCGGCGGGCATGCCCGTGAGGACTACCCGAACCGGGACGATACCAACTACATGCGCCACACCATGGCGTACAAGGAAGGCACGGATCTGCTCAGTGACATCCGGCTGGACTACAAGCCGGTGGTGCAGACCCGCTACGAGCCGATGGAGCGCAAGTACTGATGACGATTTCGCCAGAGGTCGACACCCGCGAACCCGCACTCCCGCCGATCCCGGACGGGGCGGTGATGGTGACGTTGAAGATCTCCCGGTTCAACCCGGAGGATCCCGACAGCGCCGGCTTCCAGAGCTTCCGGGTGCCGTGCCTGCCCAGTGACCGGCTGCTGAATCTGCTGATCTACGTCAAGAGCTACCTGGACGGCACGCTGACCTTCCGCCGCTCGTGCGCCCACGGCGTGTGCGGGTCCGACGCGATGCGGATCAACGGGGTCAACCGGCTGGCCTGCAAGGTGCTGATGCGGGATCTGTTGCCCAAGAAGGACAAGCCGCTCACCATCACCATCGAACCGATCCGCGGGCTGCCCGTGGAGAAGGATCTGGTGGTCAACATGGAGCCTTTCTTCGACGCCTACCGCGCGGTCAAGCCGTACCTGATCACCAGCGGCAACGCGCCGACCCGGGAGCGGATCCAGAGCCCGACCGACCGGGCCCGCTACGACGACACCACCAAGTGCATCCTGTGTGCGTGCTGCACGACGAGCTGCCCGGTGTACTGGAACGAGGGCTCCTACGCGGGTCCGGCCGCGATCGTCAACGCCCACCGCTTCATCTTCGACAGCCGCGACGAGGGAGCCGCCGAGCGGCTCGACATCCTCAACGACGTCGACGGGGTGTGGCGCTGCCGCACCACGTTCAACTGCACCGACGCCTGCCCGCGCGGTATCGAGGTGACTAAAGCAATTCAGGAAGTCAAGCGCGCGTTGATGTTCGCGCGCTGACGCCGCCGCCGCGCGCGGCGGTCTGCCGGTCGGCCAGGCTCTCGCTCGTACGCCGACATCGCCGCAGCCGTTCGGCGACAGCGGCCCGGCCCACCGGGTCGCCGTCGAGCCAGGTTGCGGCGATGTCGGCGCCACCGCCCAGCGTCGAGAGGACCCTGGCGCGCTCGGACCACAGGTGCAGGTCGGTCTCCACCACGTAGCCCATCCCGCCGTGCAGCTGGTGGGCATCGAGGGTGGCGTACTTGGCAGCGGTGGCCGATTGCATTCGGGCAACGGCGGTTTCGCGGACCGCACTGCGGCCCGCCCCGATCCAGAACAGTGCCGACTGGGCGGCAAGCCTGGCCGCGGACAAGGTGATGTGCATATCGGCCACCAGGTGCTGGGCGGCCTGGAACGAGGCGATCGGCCGGCCGAACTGGTGGCGCATGGTGGTGTAGCGCACCGTGCGTTCGAGCACGGCCTCCCCCACCCCAACCAGGTCCAGCGACGTCAGCGCCACCGCGGCGTTGGCGGCACGGCGCAGTTCGCCCTCGTCCAGAGCCGCGCCACCGGAAAGCACATCGTCGACGCGCACCCCGTCGAAGCGCACGCAGGACGCCCGATGGCCCCCCATCAGGTCCAAGGCGCGCATCGTCACGCCGTCATTGCGCAGCCCGACGACGAAGCCGAGGGTGGCACCCGACGGGTCGGCGCCGGAGACGACGATCACGTCGGCGGTATCGGCGTCGGAGACGAAATCGGCTGTGCCGGTGAGCCGCCACCCGCCGTCGCGATTGGGATCAGCGCGCACGGTAGCGGTGACGTCGGAGGCGTCGTTGGGATTCCACAGTGCTGTCGCGCCCGCGAGCCGGCCTGACGCCAGTTGGGGCAGCCAGCGGCGGCAGGACTCGTCGCCACCGAGCATGTGCACGGCGTGCGCGGCGGCCACCGTGCTGTGCACCCGCACCGGGCACAGCGCGCGGCCCGCTTCGCGGGCGAAGATGCCCAGGTCTAAGAGCGTGCCGCCGGATCCACCGAAGGCCTCCGGCAGGCCGAGCCCCATCACTCCCGCCGCGGCCAGATCGCTCCACAGGTCGGCGCGGCCCGCGGCCAGCAGCCCGCGCAGACTCGCCGCCAGATCGCACTCGTCCTGCCCGGCAACCAGTTTCATGTCATCTCCCATACGAGGGCATACCGTCGCCACGCTGGGCGATCACGTCGCGCAGCACCTCGTTGGTGCCGCCGCCGAAGCGCATGAGCGGTGCGAAGCGGTACAGCTTCTCGAATCGTCCACCGGCGGGCGCCTCCGGATTGCGGTATGCCAGCAGACCCTCTGCGCCCAGCAGGTCGATTCCCAGATCGGCGATGCGCTGGCGCAGTTCGCTGCTGAACACCTTCTCGACGCTCACCTCGACGGTGGGGATCACGCCGTCGTCGAGCAGTGAGGACGCCTCGTAGCCCATCAGGCCGGCGACTTCGACGTCGGCCTCGGCCTGAGCGAGTCGCCGCCGGAACCCGGGGTTGTCGAGCGGGATCGAACCGTCGCGGCGCGGCATCCGGGCCAGAACCTGCAGCTCGTCGAGCGCACGGCGCAGGTCGCCGGCGTTGGTCAACGCTCCGCGCTCCAGGTCCAGGGCACCGGTGATGTAGGACCAGCCCCGGTTTTCCTCACCGACGAGGTTGGTGACCGGCACCCGTACCTCGTCGAAGAACACCTCGTTGGTGCGGTAGCCCGACCAGGCGATCAGCGGCCGGATGCGGACGCCGAGGCTGTCCACCGGCACCACGATCACCGAGATACCCCGGTGTCGCGGCGCGTGCGGATCGGTCCGCACACACAGCCACTCATGGGTCGAGGACTGCGCCTCGCTGTTCCAGATCTTGGACCCGGTGATCACCCACTCGTCGCCGTCGCGGACCGCCCGGGTCCGCAGTGCAGCCAGGTCGGTGCCCGCATCCGGTTCGGAATAGCCCAGGGCACAGGTCATCTCGCCGCGGGCGATCAGCGGGAGGAACTCGCGCTTGTTCTGCTCGGTGCCATGGCGCATGATCATCGGCGCGATCGAGGTGACCGTGAGATCCGGACCGGGAACTCCCCAGTACTCGAACTCGGTCATCAACAGGTGCAGGTGCACCGGACCGAGCCCGAGGCCGCCATACTCGGTCGGCCAATTCAGCCCGAACCAGCCCTTCGCGCCGATCTTGCGACGGAAAGCGGCCGCCTCCCCGCCGGGATGTTCCAGATTGTGTTCGGCAATCTCGGCGCGCAGGGCGTCAGTGACGTTCTCGCGCAGGAATTCCCGGACCTCGGCCAACCATGCGCGCTGACCGGCGTCGAGGTCGAAATCCACAACTGAGCACCCTAGCCGACTAGTTAGGTTGTCAACTCAATATTGCCGGTCGAGTTGACGTGGCGCGCCGGGGTGGAGAACATTCGTGCAGATGTGACCGCCGCGCACGGTCGTCCGGCGACTGATTCCATCGCCGTATTACCTGAATGAAAACAAATCCGTAGTTTCAGAGCGGATTGGCGACTGAAATCGTACTCTCATCTCCGTCAATTCAGGCGTTCAAGCAGGAGATGCCATGAGCAAAGGCGAGCTGACGCTCGAGCCGGGTGCGCCCGTTCCGTCCAATTCCGTCGAGAGCAAGGGTCTCAAGGGCGGTGCGCTGGGGCTGGTGTCCAGCATCGTCGTCGGCATGGCCTCGACGGCCCCGGCCTACTCCCTGGCTGCGACCCTCGGGCTGATCGTCGCCAGTGGTGGCGCGCTGCTGGCCGGTGTCAAAGCACCGGCCATCGTGCTGATCGCCTTCATCCCGATGTACATGATCGCGGTGGCCTACCAGGAGCTGAACAAGGCCGAGCCGGACTGCGGGACCACGTTCACCTGGGCATCGCGGGCGTTCGGACCGCTGATCGGCTGGCTCGGCGGCTGGGGCATCATCGCCGCTGACGTCATCGTGATGGCCAACCTGGCACAGATCGCCGGGGCCTATTCCTTCACCTTCGCCGGAGACCTGGGCTGGAGCTCAGCGGCCGAGCTGGCCAGCAGCACGCTGTGGTCCACGGTCGCCGGCGTCATCTGGATCGTCGTGATGACCTACATCTGCTACCGCGGCATCGAGGTGTCGGCGCGCATCCAGTACGGCCTGCTCGGCATCGAGCTCGTGGTGCTGGTGGTGTTCTCCATCGTGGCGCTGATCAAGGTGTACGCGGGCAAGGCCGAGACGTACTCGCTGCACCCGTCGCTGTCCTGGTTCTGGCCGGGCGGGCTGGACTTCGGCACCGTCATCGCCCCGGCCATCCTCACGGCCATCTTCATCTATTGGGGCTGGGACACCGCAGTCGCCTGCAACGAGGAGTCCGAGGACCCGGGCACCACACCGGGACGCGCGGCGGTCATCTCCACCTTCCTGCTACTGGCCACCTACGCCTTGGTGAGCGTCGCCGCGATCGCCTTCGCGGGCACCGGCACCGACGGCATCGGACTGGGCAACCCGGACAACGCCGCGGATGCCTTCGCCGCGATCGGCCCGGACCTGTTCGGCGACAGCATCCTCGGCAAGATCGGCCTGTTGCTGCTGTCCGCGTCGATCCTGACCTCGGCGTCGGCGTCGACCCAGACGACGATCCTGCCGACGGCACGAACCACGCTGTCGATGGGCGTCTACCGGGCATTGCCGACGTCGTTCGCCAAGATCCACCGCACCTACCTGACCCCCACCACCTCGACGATCGTCATGGGCGCGGTGTCCATCGGGTTCTACGTGTTGTTCACCTTGATCAGCTCCAACCTGCTCTCGGCACTGATCGGTTCGGTCGGTCTGATGATCGCCTTCTACTACGGCCTGACCGGATTCGCCTGCGTGTGGTTCTACCGCAAGGACCTCACCAAGAACCTGCGCGATTTCGTCATGCGCGGGGTGGTGCCGCTGGCAGGCGGCCTGATCCTGCTGGTCGTGTTCGCCTACGGGCTCATCCAGTACGCCAAGCCGGACTGGCTCACCGACGACGACGGCAACAACGTCACGATCTTCGGCTACGGCGCGGTCGCGGTCGTCGGTATCGGCGCGCTGGTGCTGGGCGTGATCCTGATGGGCGTGTGGTGGCTGATGTCGCCCGACTTCTTCCGCGGCCGCACCCTGTCGCGGCGCTCGAGCGCCGATCTGGTGCTGACGCCGGCGACCGCGGTCGAGGCGCACTTCGGGCTGCCGGACTCCGGTGACATGCCGACGGTCATCTCACCCGACCTGTCGAACCTGCCGCCGGGTGAGACGGCCCTCAACCCCGAGACCGGCGAGGAGTTCACCCGGGGCCCGCAAGCCTAGGACCACATCCGATGGCCGGCCACCGCCACCGCGGCGGTGGCCACGGCCGCGAGGTAGACCGGATATCCGGCATCGAGGCGCAGCAGCGAGGCACCGCAGAACGCGCCGGCGATGATCACCACGATCGCCCAGAACCGACGATGGGTCAGCCACAGCATGCCGGGACCGAACAACGTCTCGCTGGCATAAGCGGTGAGCGTGGAGGTCACCACGACCGTGGTGATATCGGCGACGGCCAGCATGCGCGCCGTGGCCGCTTGGGCGCCCATCAGTGTCGCGAGCGTCGCGGCGAGACCGACCCCGACGGCCGACTCGCCGCTGACCCGGACGACGGTCAGCACCGTGGCCGCAGCGGCGAGCACCACCGCACTCGTGGCGAACACCGCGGTGACCACCGGTCGCCACCCGCCGGGGTGGCGTCGCAGCAGCTTGCCCACGAACGCGGCGCCGACCACGTAGGCGCCCAGCGCCACCAGCGGGCCGACGACGGGCAATGCGTCCTCACCGGCCATGCCCATCCCGAGGATCACCACGTTGCCGGTCATGTTGCCGGTGAACACCCGGTCCAGCGCGAGGTAACCGACGGCGTCGAGCAGCCCGGTCACGAAGGTCAGCACCAGCATCAGCCACACCTGCAGGTGTTTTCGCGCGAAGGCGCGAGCGAGGCCGTTGCTCATCACGCGAGCGGGCGGGGGCGGTGGAGCACCACCGCAGCACCGTCGCAGCGGGGATCCGACGCCGCGGTCATGGCGCCCCTGTCGTCGACGAACACCACGTTGGCCTGACCGAGCGATTCGGTCCGCGGTGCAACCTCGACCGGGTCGAAGCCCGCCTGCCGGATCGAGGCGAGCGCCGGCGCGGGCAGGTCGGCCTCCACCGTCACGGTGTCCGGGCCGCCGCCGCTCTGGTTGCCGACGATGGCGCGTGGCGCCGCGACCGCGTCGATTGCACCGGCGCCGTCGAGTTCGTGCAGGAGGATCTGCGCGAGGATCTGTGGCTGACCCTGACCACCCATCGTCGACAGCACGTGTCCGATTCGGCCGTGGCGCGACGTCATCGCCGGCATCAGCGTGTGTGCCGGCCGCTTGCGCGGCGCGATCACGTTCGGCGACGCCGGATCCAGGCTGAAACCGCAGCCGCGGTTGTGGAAGAGCACACCGGTCACGGGGTCGATCAAACCCGACCCGAACGCGTAGTACACGCTCTGGATCAACGAGACCGCGTAGCCCTCACCGTCGGCTGCCGCGATGCCGACGGTGTCCCCGCGCGGGACGCCCGCCCCGGCGCCGTACCCAGCAGGTGAGGGTTGTGCCATGCCCGCGATGTCGACCGCCGCGAAGCGCGGATCGGCCAGCTGGTGATCGCGGATTGCGTTGCCGCGGTGGAAGGCCCGCAACAGCTCGCCCATTCCGTCGCCGACCGGGCGCTCGATGCCGGCCGCCCGCACCTCAGCGAGGGCCCGCAGCAGTAGGAATCCCTGGCTGTTCGGTGGGCTCGTCAAGACGGTGAGCTCACCGAACTCGGCGCTCAGCGGGGCCTGAACCTCCGGCTGGAAGTCGGCGAAATCCGTCGGGACCAGACAGGAGTCGTGCGATCGCAGGTGATCCACCATGCGCTCGGCGAGCGCTCCGGTGTAGAACGCCGCCGGCCCGTCGGACCGCAGCGCGGCGAACGTGTCGGCAAGGGCAGGCTGGCGCAACACCTCACCGGCCCGCAGGGGCGCACCGCCGGGACGGAACACCCGGTCGAAGTCCGCGGTGCCGACGAGGTCGTGCTTCTCGGCGTCATCGAGGTGGGTGGCCAGCGAGGCCGCGACGGGGACCCCGTCGCGCGCGAGCCGTTGGGCGGCGAGCAACGTTGCACTCCACGATGAGCGAGAACCGAAGCGGCGCATCGCCTCCCAGCCGCGGACTCCGCCGGGGACCGTGACCGCGGCGGCGCCGCGCGGCGGCAGCCAGTCGCCGTACCGAGCGCGCAGGCCCGCCGCATCCACCCCGGCACCGGCCCAGCCGGACGCATTTATGCACCGGACCTCCCCGTCCGGGGTCCGGATCAACGCGAACAGGTCGCCACCGAGTGCGACGTTGTGCGGATAGACGACGGTGAGCACCGCGGCCGCGGCAATCGCGGCGTCGATGGCGGTGCCGCCGTCGCGCAGCACGTCCAACCCCGCGTCGGTGGCCAGGGCGTGCGGGGTGGCCAGCGCCGCGACGGTAATCGGATCAGCCACTTACCGCAGCTTGAAGATCGTTCGGTGCCAATCCTTTTCGGCGACTCCGGTGATGTCGCTCATCACGTGCTTGATGGTGAGGTACTCCTCGAAGGAGTAGTCGCTCATGTCCTTGCCGAATCCGGACGCCCCGACCCCGCCGTGCGGCATCTCGGAGATGATCGGGATGTGGTCGTTGATCCACACACACCCGGCGTTGATCTCGCGCGACGCGCGCTGCGCGCGGTAGACGTCGCGGGTCCAGGCCGAGGCGGCCAGACCGTAGTCGGTGTCGTTGGCCTGACGCAACGCGTCGTCGTCGCCGTCGTGGGGGCGCACGGTCAACACCGGCCCGAAGATCTCGTCGCGGTAGACCTCGGAGGTCTCGGCGACGTCGGCGATCAGCGTGGGCAGATAGAAGGAGCCGGGTAGATCCGGTGCCGCGCCACCGGTCACGATGCGCCCGCCCTGTCCGGGCGCCCGGGAGACCATCGCGGCGACCTTGTCGCGATGCACCGCCGAGATCAGCGGGCCCAGATCGGTGTCGGGATCCTGCGGGTCACCGACGACCATCTTGCTCATCAACTCGGCCACCCCGGCGACAAAGTCGTCGTAGAGGTTGCGCGCGACGATGGCGCGGGTGGCGGCGGTGCAGTCCTGGCCGGTGTTGATCAGCGACCCGGCCACCGCGCCGTGAATGGCGGCATCGAGGTCGGCGTCGTCGAACACCACGAACGGCGCCTTGCCGCCGAGCTCGAGCTGGGTGCGGTGGCCATGCACGGCGGCGGCGGCCATCACCCGTCGCCCCACCGCGGTGGAACCGGTGAACGTCACGACGTCGACGTCGCGGTGGCCGGCCAGTGCGGTGCCGACGTCGGCGCCCGCGCCGGTGATCACATTGAGCACGCCGTCGGGCAGGCCGGCCTCGGTGGCCAGCCGGGCCAGCGTCAGGGTGGTCAGCGGTGTCAGCTCCGCGGGCTTGATCACCACCGAGCAGCCCGCGGCCAGGGCGGGCAGCACCTTCCAGACCGCCATCTGCAGCGGGTAGTTCCACGGCGTGATCGTCGCGACCACTCCGAGAGCCTCACGGCGGATAGAGGAGGTGTGGTCGCCGGAGTACTCCGCGGTGGCCTTGCCCTCCAGGTGCCGGGCCGCCCCAGCGAAGAACGCGATGTTGTCGATGCTGCCGGGCACGTCGAACTCTGCTGCCAGACGCACCGGCTTGCCGGTCTGGCTGACCTCTTCGGCGATGATCTCCTCGGCGTGGGCCTCGGCGAGCTCGGCCAGCTTGGCCAGCACGGTCGCGCGCTGCACAGGGGCGGCGCCTGCCCAGCCGCGCTGCGCAGCGCGAGCGGAGGCCACCGCGGTGTCGACGTCGGCCGGCTGGGCCAATGCGAGTTCCACGACGACGCTGCCGTCGGCGGGGTTGACCACCCGGTGCGGGGCGCCGCCGGTCACCACCGGAGCACCATCGATCCAGCTACTGGGCACAATTCGGGTCTTGTCGGAGGCGATCGTGGTCACCGGACCACGGTAACCGACCCGGCACAGCGCTGCTACGCATTCCCCCCGTGCAAGTGGTTGGACACGACCAATTTCATCGATCCCGTTGCTTAAAACAACGGATTCCGTGCACAATCATGGGCATGCGCGACTCGGGTGTACCGGCCAGTCGGTTCCCCGTCCGCGCGGTCGGGGCCGGCGGCAACGGGCCGGTCCAGCTCGACGAGATGTCCAAGGCCATCATCGAGAAGCTGCAACAAGATGGCCGCCGATCCTACGCCGCGATCGGTAAGGCCGTCGGGTTGTCCGAGGCCGCGGTGCGCCAGCGCGTGCAGCGGTTGGTGGACTCCGGGGTGATGCAGATCGTCGCGGTGACCGATCCGCTGCAACTGGGCTTCACCCGTCAGGCGATGATCGGCATCCGTTGCACCGGTGACACCACCAAAGTGGCCGACAAGCTGGCGCAGATCGACGCCGTGGACTACGTGGTGCTCACCGCGGGCACCTTCGACGCGATCGCAGAAGTGGTGTGCGAGGACGATGCGGAACTACTCGAGTTGCTCAACACCGAGATCCGCGCCGTGCCAGGGGTGACCTCGACCGAAACCTTGGTCTACCTCAAACTCGTTAAACAACAATACAATTGGGGAACACGATGACAACCTCCACGCAAGACCTCACAGCAGAGCTGTCGGCAAAGGCCGACCGCCACCTGTGGGGCCACTTCGCTCGGCACGGCAACGGGTTGACGCCGCCGATCATCAGCCGCGGCGAGGGCGTGTACATCTACGACAGCCACGGCAAGAAGTACTTCGACGGGCTGTCGGGCCTATTCGTGGTGCAGGCCGGCCACGGCCGCAAGGAACTCGCCGAAGCGGCGGCCAAGCAGGCCGAGACCCTGGAGTTCTTCCCGCTGTGGTCCTATGCCACCCCGCCGGCGATCGAACTGGCCGATCGGCTGGCCAAATACGCTCCCGGTGACCTGAACCGGGTGTTCTTCACCACCGGTGGCGGCGAGGCTGTCGAGAGCGCCTGGAAGCTGGCCAAGCAGTACTTCAAGCTCACCGGCAAGCCCGGCAAGTACAAGGTCATCTCGCGGGCGATCGCCTACCACGGCACCCCGCAGGGCGCGTTGGCCATCACCGGCCTGCCCGATTTCAAGAAGCCGTTCGAGCCGCTGACACCGGGCGGTTTCCGGGTTCCCAACACCAACTTCTACCGCGCCCCCGCGCCGTACGACACCGATATCAAGGCCTGGGGCCAGTACTGCGCGGACCGGATCGCCGAGGCGATCGAGTTCGAGGGACCCGATACCGTGTGCGCGGTGTTCCTGGAGCCGGTGCAGAACGCCGGTGGCTGCTTCCCGCCGCCGCCGGGATACTTCGAGCGGGTCCGCGAGATCTGCGACGAGTACGACGTGCTGCTGGTCTCCGACGAGGTGATCTGCGCGTTCGGCCGCATCGGTTCGATGTTCGCCTGTGAGGACATCGGCTACCAGCCCGACATGATCACCTGCGCCAAGGGTATGACGTCGGGTTACTCACCGATCGGCGCGATGATCGCCAGCGACAAGCTCTTCGAGCCGTTCAACGACGGCAAGACCGTGTTCGGGCACGGCTACACCTTCGGTGGACACCCGGTGTCCTCGGCGGTGGCGCTGGCCAACCTCGACATCTTCGAGCGCGAGGGCATCAACGACCACGTCAAGACCAACGCCCCGATCTTCCGCGCCACTCTGGAGAAGCTGCTCGAGTTGCCGATCGTCGGCGACGTCCGCGGTGAGGGGTTCTTCTACGGCATCGAGCTGGTCAAGGACAAAACCACCCGGGAGACGTTCAACGAGGACGAGAGCGAGCGGCTGCTGCGCGGGTTCTTGTCGGCGGCCTTGTTCGAGGCGGGCCTGTACTGCCGCGCCGACGACCGTGGCGACCCAGTCGTGCAGTTGGCTCCGCCGCTGATCAGCGGGCCCAAGGAGTTCGACGAGATCTACGACATTCTGCACCGGGTGCTCAGCGAGGCCAGTCGCCTGCTGTGAGTGCGGCGGGCAAGCCCTCGATCGACCCGGTTCGGTGGCAACCGCCGCCGGTGGCGCCGCTGCCCGAGTTCGGGCCGGCGGAGCTGACGATCGTGGGGCTGCCCGGCGCGCAGCCCGAAGACATCGTGCTCGACGCGGACGGCGCGCTGTGGACCGGACTGGTCGACGGCCGCGTCGTGCGCATCGACGCCGATGGCGGGACGACGACGGTCGGCACGACGACCGGACGGCCGCTGGGCATGACGGTGTCACGCGACGGGCGACTGCTGATCGCTACCAGCCCAGGCGGACTGGTAGCCATGGACCGCGGCACCGGCGAGCTCACCGTGCTCGTCGAGTCGGTGGCGGGACGGCGACTGCAATTCTGCTCGAACGTGGCCGAATTGCCGGACGGCACAATC
The DNA here is from genome assembly GCF_054073305.1 of Mycolicibacterium sp. CBM1. NCBI lineage: Bacteria > Bacillati > Actinomycetota > Actinomycetes > Mycobacteriales > Mycobacteriaceae > Mycobacterium > Mycolicibacterium sp. CBM1. The sequence continues at coordinate 136,582 of NZ_JBSXPP010000007.1, forward strand.
TATTTCACCGAGTCGACGGCGAAGTTTAGCTTCGAGCACTTCAAGGGTGCGATCTTGGAGTCCCGCGGTGACGGCGCGCTCTTCCGGCTGGACCCGGACGGCACGGTGGCCACTGTCGTCGAGCACCTGTACTTCGCCAACGGGTTGACGCCGACAGCCGACGGCTCGGCGCTGGTGTTCGCCGAGACCCAGGCCCGCCGACTGTCGAAGTACTGGCTGGATGGGCCGCAGGGCGGCACTGTCACACCACTGGCCCAGCACCTACCCGGCATGCCCGACAACTTGTCGACGGGTGCCGACGGGCGGATCTGGTGCGCGATGGTCTCGGCCCGCAACGGGGCCGCCGATTTCCTCTCGCCACGCTGGCCGGGGCTGCGCGCGCTGCTGTGGAAACTGCCCGACACATTGCAGCCGCAGATCGCGCCGACGGTCTGGGCGGTGGCCTTCGATCCCGACACCGGCGCGGCCGTGTCGGGGGTGCGGATGAGTCATCCACAGTTCGGCCTCGTCACCGGTCTCGTCGAGCGGGAGGACCGGCTGTGGCTGGCCACGATCGGGCATTCAGCGGTGGCGCACTGCCCGCTCCCAAGCTAACAATTGCATCAAATACCACTCCAGTAACAGCGCGGCTCCGTCGTTTCGGCGTCGCAATCCCCTAATCTGCCAGTCGATGGCGAGCTCAAGAACCTTCGCGCGGTGCGCCGCCGCCGTGGCAGCGGCGCTCTGCGTCGTCGGCACCCCGGCGATCGCGTGGGCCGAACCGAACGCGGCACCGGACCCCAACACCTGCCCCTATCGGGTGACCACCCCGCCGGCCGTCGACTCCTCGGAGGTTCCCGAGGCAGGCGACCCGCCCCAACCGCTGCCCGTGCCGGCCAAGACGGTCGGCGGCGACGCGCTCTCGGGCTGCGGAGTGATCGTCGCGGCCGGAACACCGCCGGTTCCCGACGACGTCTCCGCCGAGTCCTGGGTGGTGGCCGACCTGGACACCGGCGACATCATCGCCGCGCGCGACCCGCACGCCCGGCACCGGCCCGCCAGCATCATCAAGGTGCTCACCGCGATGCAGTCGATCAACGAACTGCCGCTGAACAAGACCGTCGAAGGCACCCAGGACGACGCCAACGCCGAAGGCACCCGGGTCGGAGTCGACGAGGGCGGCCGCTACACGGTCAACGACCTGCTGCACGGGCTGCTGATGCACTCGGGCAACGACGCCGCGCATGCGCTGGCGGTGCAACTCGGCGGCATGGACGTCGCGCTGCAGAAGATCAACGGGCTGGCCCGCAAACTCGGCGGGCAGGACACCCGAGCGGCCACGCCGTCGGGGCTGGACGGACCGGGCATGAGCACCTCGGCATACGACATCGGCCTGTTCTACCGATACGCCTGGCAGAACCCGACTTTCGCGAACATCGTCGCCACCGAGAAGTACAACTTCCCGGGCCACCCGGCCAAGCCGGGCGAGGACGGCGACCACCCGGGCTACGAGCTGGAGAACGACAACAAGCTGCTCTACAACTATCCGGGGGCGCTCGGCGGCAAGACCGGTTACACCGACGACGCCGGCCAGACGTTTGTCGGCGCCGCGAATCGGGACGGCCGCCGGCTGGTCGCGATCCTGATGCGCGGAACCCGTCAGCCGATCGCACCGTGGGAGCAGGCCGCCCATCTGCTCGACTATGGCTTCGCCACGGCTCCCGGAACCAAGGTCGGCACGCTCATCGACCCGGACCCGTCGCTGATGGCCCCTAAACCGGATCCCGCATCCGCCGTGAGCGCGAAGGCCTCGGCAATACTGCCCGAGGCCGACGCGGTCCCGGTACGGGTCGGCGTCGCGGTGATCGGCACGCTGGTCGTGTTCGGACTGATCATGGTGGCGCGCTCCATCAATCGCCGCCCGGCCCGCGGCCGGTAGCGAGCTAGTCCCGCTCGCCGCGCCACAGCCGGGTCAGGCCGACCGCACCCACGGCACCCACCGCCATCGCGGCCAGCCACTGCCGGGCGCTCAGACCCTCGTCCTGGACGACCCGCGGTGAGATGATCGCCGGCGCCGGCGCGGCAACTGGATCGGGGAGCAGATTGTCCGCGGAGGTGGCCGCCCACGCGGTGGCGAACAGCACCAGCCGGGCAGTGATGTAGGCGAACACCATCAGACCGAGGACCGGCCCGAACGTCGCGCCGGCCGGGCCGTGCACCACCGAACGCAGGTAGAACGAGCCGGCCAGCTTGAAGACCTCGAAGGCCACCGCGGCCAGCAGCCCGGCGTGCACGCTGGAGCGGAAGCTGACCGACTCCCGTGGCAGCCGCGCAATCATCCAAGTGAACAACAGCCACGACACCGCGAAGGACGTCAGGATCGACACCACCCGCAGGCCGACACCCAGGCCCGGAATATGGTGCACGCCAAACCATTCCAAGACTCGGGTCATCAGCGAGGGATCGCCGAGCGCGGAGAGCGCGATCGTCACCGTGATCGCGACGAAGACCGACAGCAGGGCCAGCAGGTCGGACAGTTTGGTGCGCACGAAGCCCAAGCCGTCGCCGCGCTGATCGGCCCACATCTGGCTCAGCGCCTCACGCAGGTTCGAGATCCAGCCGAGCCCCGCCCATGCCGCGGTGGCCAGCCCGATGACACCGATCGAGGTGCGGGAGTTGATCGCCGACTCCATCAGCTTGACCAGTTGGGTGCCGAAGTCTCCGGACACCGCCGATCGGATGCGGCTCTCGACCTCGTTGAGCAACTCGGGTTGGCTGGCCAGGACGAAGCCCGCCGCGGCGAAGCCAACCATCAGCAGCGGGAACAGCGCGAAGATCGTGAAGTAGGTGATGCCGGCGGCGTAGAAGTCGCCCTTGGCATCCTGGTAGCGCCCTTGCGCCCGCATCGCATGGTCGAACCAGGGATAACGGGCACGAAACCGGTCCACAAACCCCGGTTTGGCCGGTTCCGTCATGCCCGCCTCCCGGCTAGTGGCTACCGAAGTGTCGGCAGAAACCCTATCCGCTCGTATACCCGGCTGATGGTCTCGGCAGACACCTCCTGCGCGCGCCGGGCGCCGTCGGCCAGAATCGCCTGCAACTCGGCCGGATCGGCCAGCAGTTCACCGACTCGCTGCTGGATCGGGGTGACGTAGGAGACGACGGCATCGGCGGTCTCCTTCTTCAGGTCGCCGTAGCCGCGGCCGGCATAACCCGCGACCAGGGTGTCGATATCGGTGCCCGTCACCGCCGACTGGATGGACAGCAGGTTGGATACGCCCGGTTTGGCGGCGACGTCGAAGCGGATCTCCCGCTCACTGTCGGTCACCGCAGAGCGGATCTTCTTGGCCGAAATCTTCGGGTCGTCCAGCAGGTTGATCAGCCCGGCCTCGGTGGCCGCCGACTTGCTCATCTTGGCGGTTGGGTCCTGCAGGTCGTAGATCTTGGCCGTCACCTTCTGGATCATCGGCTCGGGGATGACGAAGGTGTCGGGGAACCGGACGTTGAACCGTTGCGCGACATCGCGGGCCAGCTCCAGATGCTGGCGCTGATCCTCCCCGACCGGCACCAGGTCGGCGTCGTAGAGCAGGATGTCGGCGGCCATCAGCACCGGGTAGGTGAACAACCCGACCGTGGTGGCGTCGGCGCCCTGTTTCTGCGACTTGTCCTTGAACTGGGTCATCCGCGAGGCCTGGCCGAACCCGGTGAAACACCCCAGCACCCAGGCCAATTGGGTGTGTGCCGGGACCTGGCTCTGCACGAAGATCGTCGCGCGGGCCGGGTCGATACCCAGCGCCAGGTACTGCGCGGCGGTCACCAGCGTGCGGTGGCGCAGCGTCGCGGGATCCTGCGGCACGGTGATCGCGTGCAGGTCGACGACGCAGAAGAAGGCGTCGTAGTCGTGTTGCAGGCCGACCCATTGGTTGATTGCGCCGAGCGCGTTGCCGAGATGAAGGGAATCTGACGTCGGCTGAACGCCGGAGAAAACGACCGGACGCGATGAACTGTTCATGATGCATAGATCCTGTCACGGGGCGAATCGGGGCTAGCATCCTGCTTCGTGAGACGAATATTGACGCGCGCCATCACGCTGGCCGTCGCCATCGCCATGGTCGTCCCGCTCGGCGGGTGCCAGAGCAAGTCCGGTGACGAGAAACGGCCGGCCTCCACCGCGGTGGTGATCGTCTCCGGCGGGGACGCCACGAGCCCTTTCACGACTCCCGATCAGGCCTGCGCGACCGGCTTGGCCGCCGGCAACACCGACACCGCGCTGCGCGAGTACCTGCTCAAGCAGGGCTACACCGTCTACACCTCCCCGGCGATCAACGGTCGCGGCCAGGTGACCGACCAGACCGGATTCGGCCCGTTCGGCGTCTGTCCGGTCACCCTGCCGGAAAACATGACGGTCAACTCGACCGGCAGCATCGACACCGCCGGGGAACACCTGGCGCGCTTCCTGAACTGGCTGCACACCGACAAGGGCGTCAACGAGGTGGACTTCGTGGCGCACTCGATGGGCGGGCTGTACTCGCGGGCCGCCATCCGGGTCTTGACCTCGACGAACTCCCCAGTGAAGGTGCGCTCGCTGACCACCCTGGGCACACCGTGGCAGGGCTCGTATCTGTCCGATTACGCCAACAATCTGGTTCCGCTGACCGACTGCGCCGGCGATAAGCTCTGTGATTCCGCGATGAAGGTCTTCAAGGACCGGGTGTTGCAGCTCATGGCCGGGTCGGGCCGCGAGGTCAACCAGGCCTTCCTGATGGGCAAGGACGGCTGGAACGAGTTCCAGTCCGGGGTGCTCGACAAGATCCCGGTGGTGCTGATCGGCGGCAAAAAGTTCAACCCCGAGAAGTCCAGCACTGGCGGGCAGCTCAACCCCGCCGTGTGGCCCAACGACGGTCTGGTCGCCCTGCAGAGCGCGCTGGCCAAGGACATCAGCGATTCGGTATTGCCACACCGACGTTGCTTCACCTTCGACGACACCCACAGCATCTTCGTCTCCAACGCCGCCGGTCTGGACTGGAAGACCGCGCTGACGTGGGATCCGCAGGTGCTCGAGACCGTGCACAAGTCCATCGAAGGTGCCCCCAAGGAACTGGAGACGCCCAACCGGGACGGCTGCCCGGCCTAGTGCGCCGCATGCTGGCGCTCGCGGCGACGGTGCTGCTCGCCGGCTGCGGGCAGGGCGGCGGGACACCTCAGCCGACGCGGGCCGTGGTCCTGGTCTCAGGTCTGGCCAGCATCAGTCCGTTCACCACCTCGCGCGACGCCTGCGCCGATGGTCTGGCCGCCGGCAGCATCGACCTCGCCGGCGCGCAGCTGGCCCGCTTCATCGGCTGGCTGCACACCGAGCAGCGGATCGACGAAGTCGACCTGGTCGGGCATTCGATGGGCGGGCTGTACGCGCGGGCGGCGGTGCGATCCCTGCGCGACAGCGGTTCTCCGGTCGCGGTGCGATCGTTGACAACGATCGGAACCCCTTGGCAGGGATCGCATCTGGCGGATTTCGCCGAGAACACGCTGCCGATCGACACTTGTCAGGGCGATCGGTTCTGCGAGAGCCAGATGACCGGTTACGCCAAAGACATTGCCGCGGTCTATGTTTCCGGTTCGGCCCGCGAACTCGGCCAGTCGTATCTGACCGGCCCCGCCGGTTGGAACAGCCGCCAGGCCGGTGTCCTGGACCGGGTTCCGGTCACGCTGATCGGCGCAGACCGCTTCACCCGACCCGGCGCCGACCCGGCCGTCTGGCCCAACGACGGGGTCGTCGAGCTGCGCAGCGCCCTGGCGGGCGACGTCGACGACACCCACAGCGACTACGTGTCGCAGTCGCTCGGGGAGCCCACCCGGCAGGGCTGCTAACCGAGGGTGTTCTTGACCACCAGGCCGTCCTTGACGATGACGGACAGACCCGTGTCGGGCTTGGCGAGCACACCGAGATCCGCCGTCGGGTCTCCGTCGACCACCAGCAGATCCGCCCAGGCGCCCGCGGTGATCTCGCCGAGGCGCGCCGACTTGTACGGGTCGCGCTCGCCGGCCAGGCGCAGCAACTGCGCATTACCTGATGTCACCATCTTCAGGGCGTCGACATTGCTGACGTATTCGCCGAGGCGCGCCATCATCTCGCTCTGCCGCGCGACGTTCTCGGGCTCGAACAGCAGGTCGGTGCCCCAGGCGAGCTTCACCCCGTACTTGGTGGCCCACTGGTAGACGTGCGGTGTGCCGCTGCAGATCTCGCGGTTTTTCTCCGCGCTGTCCGGATTGAGAAAGCCGTGGTCGTGTTCGGCGAACGGCTGGGTGGACAACCACACGTCACGCTCGGCCAACAACGCCACGGTGGCCTCGTCGGCCAGGTGGCCGTGCTCGATGGACTTCACTCCGGCCTCCACCGCCCGCCGGATGCCGGTGACGTTGTAGACGTGGGTGGCGACGTACGTGCCGTAGTCGGTGGCCGCCTGCACCGCGGCGGCGATCTCGGCTTGGGTGAACTGCACGGTGTAGAGCGGGTCGTAGAGCGAGGCGGCGCCGCCGCCGGCCATCAGCTTGATCTGCGAGGCGCCGAGTTTGAGCTGTTCTCGCACGGCGGCTAGAACACGCTCGACCCCGTCGGCAACCCGCATGAATCCTATTGTCTCGGCGCGTGATTCGACACCGCCCAGCGCTGTGGGCCGCTCGTAGACGAAACCGAAGTCGCCGTGGCCGCCGGTCTGCGAGATCGCCGCCTGGCTGGGATAGATGCGCGGGCCCAGCGCTGGTTCCCCGTCGATCACCTTCTTGATGCCAGCGGTGTCCCCGGCCATGTCGCGCACGGTGGTGAACCCGCGCAGCAGGGTGCCCTTGGCGCGGGCCAAGGTGGTGGCGGCCAGCTGGGTCTGCGAGGCCATCGCGAGGTCGAGCAGGGTGTTGGCCATCCCGACCAGGTGGGCGTGGGCGTCGATCATGCCCGGCATCAGCACCCGGTCAGCACCGTCGATGACGGTGGTGGCGGCGGATTCGGCGATCGGCGAGGTATCGACGGCGGCGATCGTCGCGCCGTCGACGAGCACGTGGCCGGGCACGACCGACCCGGACAGGCCGTCGAAGATGCGAACGTTCTTGATCAACAGGCTCATTGGAACTCCACGGTCACGGGGGCATGGTCCGACCAACGCAACGCATAGGCCGCCGGCTTCTCGACCCGGGCCGCGACGGCGCGCGCCGCCAGCGGCTCGGTGGCCAGGTGGTAGTCGATGCGCCAGCCCGCGTCGTTGTCGAAGGCCTTCCCACGCCACGACCACCAGCTGTAGGGTCCGGCGACGTCGGGGTGCAGGCGGCGCACCACATCGACCCAGCCGGCGTCCATCAGGTCGGTCAGCCACTGCCGCTCGCTGGGCAGGAATCCGGCCTTCTTCACGTTGGCCTTCCAGGCCTTGATGTCATTCTCGGTGTGGGCGATGTTCCAATCGCCGCAGATCACCGCGTCGCGCCCGTCGGCGGTCAGCTCGGCCATCCGCTTGGCCAGCGCCCCCATGAACCGTTCCTTTTCCAGCTGCCGGTCGGTGCCGGCCTCCCCGGTGTGGACGTAGACGCTGGCGACGGTCGCGCCGGACTCCAGGTCGACCTCGAGGTAGCGGCCGTGCAGCTCGAACTCGGTGGCGGCCAGCCCGATTCGGGCCTGCGCGATCGGGGTGCGGGAGAGCACCGCGACCCCGCTGCGCCCCTTGAGGTGCGGGCAGGCCGAGGCCAGGTGCCAGCCGCCGGCCAGCGCGGGTGCCAGGGCATCGGCAAGCTGTTCGTCGTCGGAGCGGGTCTCTTGCAGACACACCACGTCGGACGTGGTGTTCGACAGCCAGGCGAGCAAGCCGAGGTTCTCGGGCGAACGTTCGCGTACCGCGGCGCGCACGCCGTTGACATTGATGGTGGTCACGATCACGGAATCAAACCTATCTTGCGATACCGGCGGTATCGCCTTTACGGTCGGGGGGTGGCCTCACGCGAACCCATCCACGCCGGGTCCGGCGAACCGATCCTGCTGCTGCACCCCTTCATGATGTCGTCCTACGTCTGGTTCGGTGTCGCGCCCCGGCTGGCCGACAGCGGCCGTTACGAGGTGTTCGCGCCGACGATGGCCGGCCACAACGGCGGCCCGCACAGCCGATCGTTCTTCCTGGACACCAACACCCTGGCCGATCACGTCGAACGGCAGCTCGACGAGCTCGGTTGGGACACCGCCCATGTCGTCGGCAACTCGCTGGGCGGCTGGGTGGCCTTCGAGCTGGAGCGACGCGGCCGCGCCCGCACCCTGACCGCGATCGCACCGGCCGGCGGCTGGCACCGCTGGTCGCCGGTCAAGTACGAGATCGTCGGCAAGTTCGTCGCGGGAGCCCCGGTGTGGCTGACCGCCCTGCTGCTGCGGGACCGGGCGCTGCGCCTGCCAGGGGCGAGGGCCGCCGCCAGCGTGCCGATCAGCGCCACGCCGGCCGGGCTGACCGACGAGCAGCTGCACGAGATCATCGACGACGTCACGCATTGCCGGGCGTACTACCAGCTGTTGATCAAGGCCCTGCTGATGCCGGGGCTGATGGAGCTGACCGAGACCAGTACCCCGACGCACCTGGTCGTCTGCGAGCGCGACCGGGTGCTGCCGCATCCGCGGTTCACCAAGCACTTCCTCAAGCACATCCCGGCCATCGACAAGGTCACCCAGCTCGACGGCGTCGGGCACATCCCGATGTTCGAGGCGCCGCAACGGGTTACCGACCTGATCGCCGACTGGGTCGACCAGCACGCGCCACCGGCGCGGCAGATCAACCCCGCCGGCTGACACTTCCTTCGCGCGGTGCGACTAGGTAGTCAGCGCCTCGTTGAAGGTCTTGCTCGGCCGCATCACGGCAGTGGTCTTCTCCGGGTCCGGGTAGTAGTAGCCGCCGATGTCGACCGGCTGGCCCTGTACCGCGTTGAGCTCGGCGACGATGATGTCCTCGTTGTCGGCGAGCGTCTTGGCCAGCGGGGTGAAGTACTGGGCCAGTTCCTGGTCCTCGGTCTGCGCGGCCAGTTCGGCCGCCCAGTACAGCGCCAGGTAGAACTGGCTGCCGCGGTTGTCCAGCTCGCCGGTCTTGCGCGAGGGACTCTTGTTCTCCTCCAACAGCTTTCCGACGGCGGTGTCCAGGGTGGTCGCCAGCAGCTTGGCCTTGGCGTTGCCCGTTTTGTTGCCCAGATCCTCCAGGCTGGCACCGATCGCGAGGAACTCGCCCAGGGAATCCCAGCGCAGGTGGTTCTCCTCCACCAGCTGGCTGACGTGCTTGGGCGCCGACCCGCCGGCACCGGTCTCGTACATGCCGCCACCGGCCATCAGCGGCACGATAGAGAGCATCTTGGCGCTGGTGCCCAGTTCCAGGATCGGGAACAGGTCGGTCAGGTAGTCACGCAGGATGTTGCCGGTCGCCGAGATGGTGTCGCGCCCGCGGATCAACCGCTCCAGGGTGTACCGCATGGCCCACACCTGCGGCAGGATCGTGATCTCCAAGCCCTCGGTGTCGTGTTCGGCGAGGTAGGTCTTCACTTTCTCGCGCAGTTCGTTCTCGTGCGGGCGCTCGTCGTCCAGCCAGAACACCACCGGCATCCCGGAGACCCGCGCCCGGTTGACCGCCAGCTTGACCCAGTCACGGATCGGGGCGTCCTTCACGATCGGCATCCGCCAGATGTCGCCCTCTTCGACGTTCTGGCTCAGCAGCACCTCACCGGTGTCGACGTCGACGATGTCGGCGACCCCAGCCGACGGGATCTCGAACGTCTTGTCGTGGCTGCCGTACTCCTCGGCCTTCTGCGCCATCAATCCGACGTTGGGAACCGTGCCCATCGTGGTCGGGTCGAACTGGCCGTGGGTCTTACAGAAGTTGATGACTTCCTGGTACATGCGCGAGAAGGTCGACTCGGGGTTGACGGCCTTGGTGTCCTTGGTGCGGCCGTCGGCGCCGTACATCTTGCCGCCCAGGCGGATCATCGCCGGCATCGACGCGTCGACGATCACGTCGCTGGGCGAGTGGAAGTTCGAGATGCCCTTCGCCGAGTCCACCATGGCCAGTTCGGGCCGGTGCTCGTGGCACTTGTGCAGGTCCTCGATGATCTCCTCGCGCTGCGAAGCCGGCAGCGCCGCGATCTTGTCGTACAGATCCGACAGGCCGTTGTTGACGTTGACGCCCAGCTCGTCGAACAGCTTTCCGTGCTTGGCGAAGGCGTCCTTGTAGAAGACCTTCACCGCGTGCCCGAACACGATCGGGTGGCTCACCTTCATCATGGTGGCCTTCACGTGCAGCGAGAACATCACGCCGGTTTTGTAAGCGTCCTCGATCTGCTCCTCGTAGAAGTCGATCAGCGCCTTCTTGCTCATGAACATGCTGTCGATGACGTCGCCCTCGTCGAGGGACACCTCGGGCTTGAGCACGATGGTCTCGCCGCTGGAGCTCTTGAGCTCCATCCGCACCTTGCGCGACTTGTCCAAGGTCAGCGACTTCTCACCGTGATAGAAGTCGCCGTGCTTCATAGTCGCGACGTGCGTGCGCGAGGCCTGCGACCACTGCCCCATGCTGTGCGGGTGCTTGCGGGCGAACTCCTTGACCGCATTCGGCGCACGCCGGTCGGAGTTACCTTCGCGCAGAACAGGATTGACCGCGCTGCCGAGGACCTTCGCGTAGCGGTTCTTGATCTCGCGCTCTTCGTCGGTCTTGGGGTCGCCGGGGTAGTCGGGGATGGCGTAGCCCTTGGCCTTGAGCTCCTTGACGGCGGCAGCCAGCTGGGGCACCGAGGCAGAGATGTTGGGCAGCTTGATGATGTTGGCGCTCGGGTCCTGGGTCAACGCGCCGAGTTCGGCGAGGTTGTCCGGGACACGCTGCTCCTCGGTCAGGTAGTCGGAGAACTCGGCCAGGATCCGCGCCGCCACCGAGATGTCGCTGGAACGCACCTCGATGCCCGCAGGCTCCACGAACGCCCGAAGCACCGGCAGGAAGGCGTACGTCGCGAGCAGCGGCGCCTCGTCGGTGAGCGTGTAGATGATGGTGGGCTGCTCGTCGCTCATGTGCTGTTCTCTCCGCGTCGTCGTCAGTCAGGTTCGCCTAGCGGCTATCAGTATCGCGTCGCACCCGACGCTACGTGATCGCGGTCGCCCGATCAGCTGCGAGGTCTACGTCACAGTGCATGCTCCCGGCGCCGGGAAATCCCGCTGGCCTCCGGTTACACAGGTGCGCTAGGCTTTGTGTCGGTCATGAGCGCCAGCGTCAAGCCCCGGCTCGCTGGCCGGCAACCCTCCAACCGCGGTGGGGTGCTCCGGGTGAAGACCAGGTTGAGTAGCCGATAGCGGCTACCGGCAAGCGCGGGTCCGTACTGACGGGCCCCCAGACACAGATGGAGGTCCTTTTCTCATGAGCACACCCGACATCGACGACCCGAGCGCCCGCTGGTCGTTCGAGACCAAGCAGATCCACGCCGGCCAGACCGCAGACGCCGCGACGCACGCCCGGGCCCTGCCGATCTACCAGACCACCTCCTACACCTTCGACAGCACCGATCACGCCGCCGCGCTGTTCGGGCTGGCCGAGCCGGGCAACATCTACACCCGGATCATGAATCCGACCCAGGACACCGTCGAGCAGCGCATCGCCGCCCTGGAAGGGGGCGTCGCCGCCCTGCTGCTGGCCTCCGGCCAGGCCGCGGAGACGTTCGCGATCCTCAACATCGCCGGCGCGGGCGATCACCTCGTGTCCAGCCCGCGGCTCTACGGCGGCACCTACAACCTGTTCCACTACACGCTGCCCAAACTGGGCATCGAGACCACCTTCGTCGAGGACCCCGACGACCTGGACTCCTGGCAGTCGGCGGTGCGGCCGAACACCAAGGCGTTCTTCGGCGAGACGATCTCCAACCCGAAGATCGACATCCTCGACATTCCCGGCGTGGCCGACGTGGCCCACCGCAACGGGGTGCCGCTGATCGTCGACAACACCATCGCGACGCCATACCTGATCCAGCCCATCGCCCACGGCGCCGACATCGTCGTCCATTCGGCCACCAAGTATCTGGGTGGGCACGGCACCGCGATCGCCGGTGTGATCGTCGACAGCGGCAAGTTCGACTGGACCGGCGGGCGGTTCCCCGGCTTCACCGAGCCCGACCCCAGCTACCACGGTGTGGTGTTCGCCGACCTCGGTGCGCCGGCCTACGCACTCAAGGCCCGGGTCCAGCTGCTGCGCGACTTGGGGAGCGCAGTCGCACCGTTCAATGCCTTCCTGATCGCTCAGGGCCTGGAGACGCTGAGCCTGCGCATCGAACGGCACGTCGCCAACGCCCGCAGGGTCGCCGAGTACCTGGCCAACCACCCAGACGTGGTCTCGGTGAACTACGCCGGCCTGCCCGACTCCCCCTGGCACGAGCGGGCGAAGACGTTGGCGCCCAAGGGAACCGGTGCGGTGCTGGCCTTCGAGCTGGCTGGTGGTGTCGAAGCGGGTAAGGCGTTCGTCAACGCCCTGCAATTGCACAGCCACGTCGCCAACATCGGTGACGTTCGCTCGCTGGTGATTCATCCAGCATCGACCACCCACCAACAGCTGTCCGCCGAGGAGCAGCTGGCCACCGGCGTCACGCCGGGGCTGGTCCGGCTGGCCGTCGGCATCGAGGGTATCGACGACATCCTCGCCGACCTGGATCGCGGATTCGCCGCCGCCAGGTCGCTCTCCGGTGTCGGCGCCACGGACCCGCGGGCCGTGGCGGCCGTTTGAGTGAGCCGGACATGACACTCTCCGATGAGCGCCTCGTGACGCTGCCGGCCGAGGGCGAGGTCGGCATCGTCGACATCGGTCCGCTGACCCTGGAAAGCGGCGAGGTGCTCCACGACGTCTCGATCGCGGTGCAGCGGTGGGGGGAACTCTCCCCCGCGCGCGACAACGTCGTGGTGGCCCTGCATGCGCTGACCGGAGACTCCCACCTCACCGGCCCCGCCGGTCCGGGTCATCCGACCCCGGGTTGGTGGGACGGCATCGCCGGGCCGGGCGCGCCGATCGACACCGATCGCTGGTGCGCGGTGGCCACCAACGTGCTCGGTGGCTGTCGCGGCTCAACGGGCCCAAGCTCCCTGGCCCGCGACGGCAAACCGTGGGGCTCACGGTTCCCGATCATCACCGTGCGCGACCAGGTCAACGCCGATGTCGCGGCGCTGGCCGCGCTCGGTATCACCGACGTCGCCGCGCTGGTGGGCGGCTCGATGGGCGGCGCCCGTGCGCTGGAGTGGATGGTCGCCTACCCCGACCGGGTCCGGGCCGCGCTGGTGCTGGCGGTCGGTGCGCGCGCGACCGCCGACCAGATCGGGACACAGAGCACCCAGATCGCGGCCATCAAGGCCGACCCGGACTGGCAGGGTGGGGACTACCACGGCACCGGCCGCTCCCCCGACGTCGGGCTGCAGCTGGCGCGACGGTTCGCCCACCTGACCTACCGCGGTGAGGTCGAACTGGACAGCCGGTTCGGCAACGACGCCCAAGCTGACGAGGATCCGTTGACCGGCGGCCGGTACGCGGTGCAGAGCTACCTGGAGTACCAGGGCGCCAAGCTCGTCGAGCGGTTCGACGCCGGCAGCTATGTGACGCTGACCGAGACGCTGTCCAACCACGACGTGGGGCGCGGCCGTGGCGGGGCGGCTGCGGCGCTGCGCTCCTGTCCGGTGCCCACCGTCGTCGGCGGGATCACCTCCGACCGGCTCTACCCGCTGCGGCTGCAGCAGGAGCTGGCCGATCTACTGCCGAACTGTGCCGAGCTCAACGTGGTCGAGTCGATCAGCGGGCACGACGGGTTCCTGGTGGAGACCGAGGCAGTCGGCCGGCTGATCCGCCGCACACTCGAGCTGGCCGACGGCAGCGCCCCGACCAGAGGCTCCGTAGCGCCGTGACCGGGTCGCGGCAGGACCGTTCGCTGTCCTTCGGGTCCGAAGCCGCCGCCTATGAACGTGGCCGGCCGTCGTATCCGCCGGAGGCGATCGACTGGTTGTTGCCGCCCGGTGCGCGCGACGTGCTCGACTTGGGCGCCGGCACCGGCAAACTCACCACCCGGCTGGTGGAACGCGGCCTGGATGTCGTGGCCGTCGACCCGCTGGCCGAGATGCTCGAGCTGCTGAGTTCGGCGCTGCCCGGCACCCCGGCACTGCTCGGCACCGCCGAGCAGATTCCCTTGCCGGATAACAGCGTTGACGCCGTCCTGGTGGCCCAGGCTTGGCACTGGTTCGATCCGCAGCGGGCGGTGGCCGAGGTGGCCCGCGTGCTGCGGCCGGGCGGCAGGCTGGGCCTGGTGTGGAATGCCCGCGACGAACGGCTGGGCTGGGTCAAGGATCTGGGGCGCATCATCGGCCACGAGAACGCCCACCTCAACGACGGCACCACGCTGCCCGAACCGTTCACCGACGTCGCCCGCCATCACGTCGAGTGGACCAGCTACCTGACGCCGCAAGCGTTGATCGACCTGGTGGCGTCGCGTAGCTACTGCATCACCTCTCCGGCGGATGTCCGCAACCGCACCCTCGACGAGGTACGCGAGCTGCTGGCCACCCACCCCGCGCTGGCCAACTCGACCGGACTGGCGCTGCCCTACATCACGGTCTGTATCCGCGCGACGCTGTCTGACTAGGCTGACCGCCATGTTCTCCGCGGAACAGTGGCTGGCGACACTCGGCGCGGCTGGTGTGCCCGCATTTCACTGCCGGCGCTCGGCGGATGGTGTCGCGATCCTGTCCCGCACGCCGGAGTTCATCGGCGTCATGCAGATGTTCGCCGGGCGTCTGGACGAAGCCGGCTTGCTCGCCCGACTGACTGCGCAGTGGCCGACAGCTGACGGGTCTACCCCGCTGGTCATCGCCGCGGCGCAGGAGGACCCGGCGTGGAAGTGCGCGCTGAACGGCGTCGACGGGCAGCCGGGTGACTACCTGGCGATTCTGCGTCTGCCCGAGGAAGAGCAGCCTCCGCACGACGCGTTCTTAACAATCGTGGAGAACCTGCCCGACGTGGTCACCCGATTCGATCGCGAGTTTCGATGCCTGTACGGCAATCCACCGATGGCGCGGCTGACCGGCATTCCCATCGCGGCCCGGCTGGGGCACACGCAGAACGAGGTGGGCACGGCACCGGGGCTCGTGGCCGCATTCCAGGCCGCCTACCAGTGCGTGTTCGACACAGCTGACGCCGTCGAGCTCGAGTTCGACTATGACGGCACGGCGGGGCTGCGCCACTACCTGGGCCGCGGGATGCCGGAATTCGACCACGACGGCCAGGTGCAAGCGGTCCTGTCGGTCGTGCGCGACATCACCGAGGTCAAGCGCCTCGAGCTCCGCCTCGAGCAACTCGCGCGCACCGATCCGCTGACGGCACTGCTCAACCGACGCAGCTTCACCACTCGGCTGGCAGCGGAGCTGGAGCGGGCCCGCGACGGTCGCGGCGGCTTGAGCCTGCTGATGCTGGACCTGGACAACTTCAAGTACATCAACGACCGGTTCGGGCACGTCACCGGTGACCGGGTGCTCGAGGCGGTGGGGCGAATCCTCTTGGAGGAGAGCCGGTCGGAGGATATCGCCGCGAGGCTGGGCGGTGACGAATTCTGCGTCGCCCTGCCCGACACCGATGTAGTCGGCGCCCGGGAGATCGCGACGCGCATCTACCAGCGCGTCGCCGCCATCGCCGGCGACGACGGCCGCCCCCTCGGGATCGGTGTGAGCGTCGGTATCGCCGCAGCCGAGGAACAGGACGCCACCGCGCTGGATCTGTTGTCGCGGGTGGACATGCTGATGTATCGGGCGAAGTCGGGCGGCGCCGACGACTCGCCGATGTCACCGCGGCGCTAGGGTCCCTACGGTGAGCACGGCGGATAATTCGCTCGGCTGGCTTGCCGCCGGCGAGGTGCCGGCCTTCCTGTGCCGCCGCACCCGCAACGGAGTCGAGATTACCTCCACGACGCCGGCATTGCGCGCTGCCAACGGCCCGGACTCGGCGTGGCCCAGCGAGTCGGTTCTGCTACCGATGCTGGAGTCGGCGTGGCCGCATGCCGCCGGCCCCCCGGTGGTGACGCACCCTGCCGAGCAGCCCGACCACCAGTGCGTGTTGTACGCGCTGGACGACCCGCCGACGGCGTGCGTGGGAATCCTGCGGACGATGACCCCGCTCCAGCGCTACAACGAGTCGTTTTTCACCACCGTGCAGGCACTGCCCGACATCGTCGCCCGCCTCGACCGGCACCATCGGCACCTGTACGTCAACCCCACGATCGAGAAGGTCACCGGCATCCCAGCGCAGGCCTTCATCGCCAAGAGCAAGCGGGAGCTCGGTCTACCCCCGGAAGTTGTGGAGCAGTGGGAAGCGCTGATCGACAACGTGTTGCACAGCGGGGCCGCGGCCGAATTGGAGCACGAGCTGCCCACCGTCCACGGGCCACGTCACTTCCTGACCCGTGCGGTGCCCGAATTCGGGACTGGTGGCGTTGTACAAACCGTGCTGAGCACCTCGCACGACATCACCCAGCTCAAATCTCTGCAACACCAGCTGGCGATCTTGGCCAGCAGCGACCCGCTGACGTCGTTGTTGAACCGGCGCGGCTTCATCGAGCGGGTGGAGTCCGAACTGGTGCGCACCCGAAGCGGCGACGGGCAACTGAGTCTGTTGTTGTTGGATGTCAACAACTTCAAGTCCGTCAACGACACCTACGGTCACATCGCCGGAGACAACGTGTTGATGGCCATCGCAGATGTTCTCGTCCAGGAGATCGGCCCCGACGACTTCGCTGCGCGCATCGGCGGCGACGAATTCTGCGTCGGCCTCGTCGACGGCAATGCCACCCACGCCCCCGACATCGCCGAACGCATCAGACGCCGCGTCGGCGAGCTGGGCGCCCGCGATCTGTGTCCGTGCGGTGTCAGCGTCAGCCTCGGCATAACCTCAGCGGCCGAGGCCGACCACAGCGTGGCCGATCTCATTGCGCGGGTGGACGAGTCGATGTACCGCGAGAAGGTCCGCCGCCCCGACCAGCCCTAGCGGGTCTCGGCGCACCAAACCAGCGCCCGAGCGCCGCCGCAAGACCCTGTTCGTCAGCGAGCCCGAATTCGTCTGTCGCCCAAGCAATGTAGCCGTCCGGCCGGATCAGCATCGCGGCCGGCCCGCCCGCAAGGCGCCCGGCGACGACGTCGACGCGATCGGTGTGGCCGCGGGCGGCTTCGGTCGCCGCACCGCCGGAAAGGTCGAGCAGCACCGGCCGCGCGTCGTGGAGCAATTCGGCCAGCCGGCGCCCGTCGTCGAGGGTCAGTTCGGGCACCAGGTATCCGGACAGCCGGTGATCATCGCCGACGTCGTAGCGCACGTCGGAGCCGGCGAGCAGACCGGCGAAGTAGGCGACGACGTCGGGCAGGTTCATCAGCTCACCGAACAGGGTTCGCAGCGCACCGGTCTCGGGGCCCGGTGACATCAGGGCGATCTGCGCAAGGGAGTGCATCATCACGCGCTGCCCCACCGGATGGCGCTCGGCCTGGTAAGTGTCGAGCAGGCCGGCCGGTGCCCATCCGGCGACGTCCGCGGCAAGTTTCCAACCCAGGTTCAGCGCGTCCTGCAGCCCGAGGTTCAGCCCCGGCCCACCCATTGCCGAATGGACATGGGCGGCATCGCCCAGCAGCAGCGTGCGTCCGCTGCGATAGTGCTCCGCCTGGCGGGTGTTCTGGCCAGCTATGCGACGGAGGGCGTGCGGACCCGGTCCGCGCGGCTCCTCGACGGCGACATCGACGCCCAGCACACGGCGCAGGCTGGCCCGCAGTTCCGCGATCGACATCGGCCCGTGCACGTCGGCCCGACCGTACTCGAGGGTGCCCAGCAGCGCTGCACCCGGCTGGAATGAAGCGAAGATCACCATGCCGTTCTCGAAACGATTGTGACCGAACGGAATCGGGCCGAATCCGGGAACCATCAGGCTGCCGTCGTCGGCCAGCGACTCGGCGGGCAGATGCACGTGGGCCAGCCGCGCGACGGTGTCCGACGTGGTGCCCACAAACTCGATGCCGGCACTTTTGCGCACCAGGCTGCGCCCACCGTCGGCACCCACGAGATAGCCGGCGTTCACGGTGTAGCACCCGCCGCGGCCCGCCACGGTGATCGTCACGTCGTCGGCACCGGGGCGCAGACCGGTCAGCTCGTTGCCCCAGCGCAGGTCGACCCCGAGGTCCAACGCCCGCTGCACCAGGAACCGGACCAGGCGGGGTTGCGGCATCAGCATCGCCCGCATCGGGTTGTCTACTTGTCCGGTCAGATCCAGCGCCATTCCGGAGAACATCCAGCCGACCGCGGGCTGCGGCGGTTCGCCGAAGCCGGTCAGCGGCCCGTACAGCCCGCGCATGTCGAGCGTCCGGACCACCTGGCCCACCAGTCCGTTGGCCTTCGGCTCGTCGCTGGGTCCGGGCTGCGCGTCGAGAACGACAGGAGCAATGCCGGCCAGCGCCAGCTCGCAGGCCAGCATCAGCCCGTTGGGACCGGCACCGACGATGACGACGGGGTGGCTCTCGGTCATCTCGATTTCCTCTGCGGCTCAGGCAGTCCGGCCGTCACGGCGGCGAAGCCGCGGCGGATCAGGCCGGCGATCGGCACCGGCGGATCGGCCGCGAGGTAGGTGTCCATGGCGGCTTCGGCGACCCCGCGGATACTGGCCCCCACCAGTAGGGGATACATGTCACGTACCGGATCGGTACCGGTGCGGTCGGCGATGGCCTGCACCCATTCGGCCATCAGGTCTTTGGCCAGCGCATTGCGTACTTCGACGGCCATGCTCAGCTCAACGAGCTGGTCGAGTTGCTGACGGGTCGGCGCATAGTCTTCGCCCATCTCGGTGAGCAGCGGCTCCAGCACCGACTCGGTGATCGCCGTCCACAGCGGTTCGTCGGCGGGCCGTTCGCGAAACACGGTGATGCTGCGTCGCATTCGCTCCATCTGCCGGTATGCGACCGCCTCGTACTTGCCGGCGAAATAGTTGTTGAACGTCCGCAGCGAGACCCCTGCCCGCTCGGCGATGGCCTCTCGGGTGACGTTGCCAATCCCCCGCTCGACGGTCAGCGCCAGCGCGGCGTCACTGAGCGCCCGCCGCGTTTCGGCCTTCCTGCGCTCCCGCAGACCCGGGCTTTCGGTCATGCGAGCAGGCTACCCACAACTTTGCCCACTGTGCAAGATTGCCCTGTGGGCAAGTTTTGGCCAACTATTCGTTCAGCTCGTGCCCAGTGGGTCGATCGTCCAGGCGATGTAGACCATCACCACGCACACCGTGGTCATCGTGGCGAAATCGACACCGCGGGAACGCACCACCAACAGGCCCGCGCGATCCTCGCCGAGCAGCAGCCGCAGCGCGGCGGCCACCCCGACCCCGATGCCGATCAGCAGCGAACCGCGGCGCCAGAACCCGGCGGCCACCAGCACGAAGGCCACCAAGAAGATCCCAAAGACGCCCAGAATGGGCCACTGCAACCGCGCGACGCGCCGGGTGAAGGCCACCACCTGCGCGCCTGTCGGCGGGCGGCGCCTGGCCCAGGCTGTCATCACGCCCCTTCGGCCAACTCGACGACGTTGGTCAACAGGAACGCCCGGGTCAACGGCCCCACCCCACCGGGGTTGGGCGAGACGTGACCGGCGACCTCCCACACGTCGGGATGCACGTCGCCGGTGAGCTTTCCATCGACCCGGCTCACCCCGACGTCGACGACGGCCGCGCCCGGCCGCACCATCTCGGCGGTCACCAGGTGCGGAACCCCCACCGCCGCGATCACGATATCGGCCTGCCTGGTCAGCTCCGGCAGATCACGGGTTCCGGTGTGGCACAACGTCACTGTCGCGTTCTCGCTACGCCGGGTGAGCAACAGGCCGATAGGCCTGCCCACGGTCACACCGCGCCCGATCACCACCACGTGCGCGCCGGCGATCGACACGTCGAAGCGACGCAACAGGTGCACGATGCCGCGCGGCGTGCAGGGCAGCGGCGCAGCCTTACCGAGCACCAGCCGGCCGAGGTTCGTGGGGTGCAGCCCGTCGGCATCCTTGGCCGGATCCACCCGCTCCAGGGCAGCGTTCTCGTCGAGGTGACGCGGCAGCGGCAGCTGCACGATGTAGCCGGTGCAGTCGGGGTTGGCATTGAGCTCGTCGAGGGTCTCGTCGAGTTGCGTCTGGCTGACGTCGGCAGGCAGATCACGGCGGATCGAGGTGATGCCCACCTTCGCGCAGTCGGCGTGCTTGCCGCGGACATAGGCATGCGAGCCGGGGTCATCACCGACCAACACGGTGCCCAGCCCTGGAGTACGCCCGGCCGCGGCCAGGGCCGCTACGCGGTCCTTCAGATCGACGAAGATCTCGTCGCGGGTGAGCTTGCCGTCTAGGGAGATAGCGACCACGGCGACCATTGTTCCATCGGTCGCCCAGACATCGTTGACAGCATGGCTGACCACGTGGTCAGCTGCGGTTGTGAACAATCCGCCAGATGTGTTCAGCCCGATCCAGCTCGGCCCCATCACGCTGCGCAACCGCATCATCAAGTCGGCCACTTTCGAGGCGCGCACACCCGACGACGTCGTCTCCGACGACCTGATCTCGTTCCACCGGGCGATCGCCGCCGGCGGCGTCGGCATGACCACGGTGGCCTACACGGCGGTGAGCCAGGGCGGCCGCACCAACGGCGGCCAGATCTGGATGCGCCCCGAGGCCGTCCCGGGTCTGCGGCGACTCGCCGACGCCGTGCACGGCGAGGGCGCCGCCATCAGCGCCCAGATCGGTCACGCCGGCCCGGTGGCGAATGCCCGCTCGAACAAGGCAACCGCGCTGGCCCCGGTCCGCTTCTTCAACCCGCTGTCGATGAAGTTCGCCCGGCACGCCACCCGCGACGACATCAACGATGTGATCGCCGCGCACGCGTCAGCCGCCCGGTTCGCGATCGACTCCGGTTTCGACGCCGTCGAGATCCACCTCGGCCACAACTATCTGGCCAGCTCGTTCCTCTCGCCGTTGGTCAACCGCCGGTCCGACGAATTCGGCGGGTCACTGAAGAATCGCGCCAAGGTCGCCCGGGGCATCGTGCTGGCGGTGCGCCGTGAGGTCGAGCGGCTCGGCCCCCCACCCATCGCCGTGACCGCGAAACTGAACATGGCCGACGGGGTTCGGGGCGGCATCAACATCGAAGAGTCGTTGCAGACCGCGAAGTGGCTGCAGGACGACGGCGGCCTGGACGCCATCGAATTGACCGCGGGCAGTTCGCTGCTCAACCCGATGTACCTGTTCCGTGGTGATGCGCCGGTGAAAGAGTTCGCCGCCGCGCAGAAATGGCCGCTGAATTGGGGCATGCGGATGACCGGCACCAAGTTCATGCGCGAATACCCGTATCGGGACACCTACCTGTTGCGCGACGCCCAGCAGTTCCGTAAGGAGCTGACTCTGCCGCTGATCCTGCTGGGTGGGGTGACCAACCGCGAGGCGATGGACCGCGCGATGGCCGAGGGCTTCGAATTCGTCGCGATGGGCCGCGCCCTGCTGGCCGAGCCCGATCTGCTCAATCGCATCCAGGCCGACGGCGCGGCCCATTCTGTGCAGTCGCTGTGTACGCACTGCAACAAATGCATGCCAACGATCTACTCGCGCACCCTTTGTGTCGTGACGGGCGCCCCGGCCTGACGAGCTGACGGCGTCGATACCGATAGAGTTGGTGCCGATGAGTCGACCAGCCGCGCCCGTGTTGACCGTTCGGTACGACGGGTCGGAGCGCACCTTCGCCGCAGGACACGACGTCGTGGTCGGACGCGACCTGCGCGCCGATGTCCGTATCGCACACCCGTTGATCTCACGCGCCCATTTGGTGCTGCGCTTCGACCGCGGCCGGTGGCTCGCGATCGACAACGGCTCGCTCAACGGGATGTTCGTCAACGGCCGGCGCGTGCCGTCGGTCGACATCTCCGACGGCCTCAACGTCAACGTCGGTAATCCGGACGGCCCCGCGATCCATTTTGAGGTGGGCCGCCATCAGGGGTCGGTGGGCCGTCCGCCGCAGACGTCGTCGGTGCAGATCTCGGCGCCACCGTCCTCGCCGTCGTGGCCGGCCAACCCGAGCGTGGGCCCGGCGACCGCCGACGCGTGGCAGCCGTCACAGCCGCAGCCCAGCTATCCGCCGCCGCACCCTCAGCAACCGGCCTACCCCACCAGCGGGTCACGGGCGCAGCCGACCTACCACCCGCCCACCGGATCGGTGCCGGCCGCACCCCAGGCGGCGGCGCCCACTCAGATGCGCCCGGCGGTCGGCAAGTCCGGCGGATCGTCGAATCTCGCGACGTCGATGCTGAAGATCCTGCGTCCCGGCGCCCCCAGCGAGGTGCCGGCCGGCGGGATCAAGATCGGCCGCGCGACCGACAACGACATCGTCATCCCCGATGTGCTGGCCTCCCGGCACCACGCGACTTTGATCCCGACCCCCGCCGGGACGGAGATCGTCGACAACCGCAGCATCAACGGCACCTTCGTCAACGGCACCCGGGTGGACACCGCGCTGTTGAACGACGGTGACACCGTCACGATCGGCAACGTCGACCTCGTCTTCGCCGGTGGCACGCTGGTGCGGCGCACCGAGACCGAGGCGGCCACGGCCACCGGCGGGCTCGACGTGCGGGCGGTGACGTGGACGATCGAGCACAACAAGACCCTGCTGGACAACATCTCCCTGACAGCGCGCCCCGGCACGCTGACCGCGGTGATCGGCCCCTCGGGCGCGGGCAAGTCGACGTTCGCCCGGTTGGTCGCCGGCTACACCCATCCGACCAGCGGCACGGTGACGTTCGAGGGTCACAACATTCACGCCGAGTACGCCTCATTGCGCTCCCGGATCGGGATGGTGCCGCAGGACGACGTGGTCCATGGGCAGCTCACCGTGAACCAGGCACTCATGTACGCCGCGGAACTGCGACTGCCGCCGGACACCACCAAGGAGGACCGCCAGCAGGTGGTCGCCCAGGTGCTCGGCGAACTGGAGATGACCCAGCACGCCAACACCCGGGTGGACAAGCTCTCCGGTGGCCAGCGCAAACGCGCCTCGGTGGCCCTCGAACTGCTGACGGGACCGTCGCTGCTGATCCTCGACGAACCGACCTCGGGCCTGGACCCCGCCCTGGATCGCCAGGTCATGACGATGCTGCGCCAGCTGGCCGACGCCGGCCGTGTGGTGCTGGTGGTGACCCACTCCCTGACCTATCTCGACGTCTGCGACCAGGTGCTGCTGCTGGCCCCGGGCGGCAAGACCGCGTTCCGCGGTTCACCCAGCCAGATCGGTCCGGCGATGGGCACCACCAACTGGGCGGACATCTTCAGCACCGTCGCCGGCGATCCCGACGCGGCCTACCAGCGCTACCTGGCGCACACCGGGCCGACTCCCCCGCCACCGCCGGTGGCGGCGCCGTCCGACATCGGCGAGCCCACCCACACCAGCCTGCTGCGCCAGTTCTCCACGATCGGCCGCCGCCAGATGCGGTTGATCATCTCCGACCGCGGCTATTTCGCGTTCCTAGCGCTGCTGCCGTTCATCATGGGCGTGTTGTCGCTGTCGGTGCCCGGCACCGTCGGCTTCGGCGTACCCAATCCGCTTGGCGACGCGCCCAACGAGCCGGGCCAGATCCTGGTGCTGCTCAATGTCGGCGCGATCTTCATGGGCACCGCGCTGACGGTGCGCGACCTGATCGGCGAACGGGCGATCTTCCGAAGAGAGCAGGCCGTCGGGTTGTCGACGACGGCGTACCTGCTCGCGAAGGTCTTCATCTACGCCGTGTTCGCGATCGTGCAATCGACGATCGTCACCGCCATCACCGTCGCGGGCAAGGGCTCGCCGACGCAGGGTGCACTGACGTTCCTGCCGCCCACGCTGGAGTTGTTCGTGGTGATGGCGGCGACGACGGTCACCGCGGCGATGGTCGGGCTGGCGCTGTCGGCGATGGCCAAGTCCAACGAGCAGATCATGCCGCTGCTGGTGGTGGCCGTGATGAGCCAGCTGGTGTTCTCCGGCGGCATGATCCCGGTGACCGGCCGGCTGGTGCTCGACCAGTTGTCCTGGATCACCCCGGCGCGGTGGGGCTTCGCGGCCTCGGCCTCGACCGTCGACCTGATCAAGCTGGTGCCCGGACCGCTGACGCCCAAGGACCGCCATTGGGAGCACACCGCGTCGGCGTGGTGGTTCGACATGGCGATGCTGGGGGCGCTGTGCATGGGCTATCTGTCGTTCGTCCGATGGAAGATTCGACTCAAGTCCAGCTAGTCCGCCCAGCGAGCCCCCAGCACTCCCACGTCAGCGGGGCGGCGGGCACACAATGGGGATCACACAGATGTCCGACAGGAACTCTCCCACCGGACCCAGACGGGGGCCTACCGGACCGGGGCCGGGTCCACCCGGCCCGAATCCTCCCGGGCCTCCCGGGCCTCCCGGACCGCCTGGTCCGCCCGGCCCGCAGGGCATTCCCGGTGCGCACACCCCGGGTGGACTTGCCTGCGCCACCGGCGTGACAACGCCGCTGAGCGCGAGCAGGGCCCCACTGCCCGCCATCGCCACGACGACCGCGCGGCCCATCCGGCCCACTGCATTGCGCGACACAGAACTTCTCACTTGATTACCTCGTTTCGAATTAGTTGTCGGCGCCGACAGTGCCGACGACGATCGCCTGGGACGAGGCCGACGGCCTCACCGTTGACCGCCGACCTGAACAGCTCGATCCCGACCCGACGTTGTCGTCGAGGACGTTTGACTCGCGGGATCCTGTGGACCGGACACGCCGACGACGGTCGGCCATGTCCCCGGGGGCGGGCGCCGAAAAGGGCAGGCGGCCACGCGACGACGAGCACGACGTCAGCGAAAGCGCGACGGTCGCCACGCAGATCGGCGAACACCCCACTCGGACAAACCCACTGACTGCCACCTCACCCAACCTTCCGGCTCCGACCAGGTACGAGCCGTACGATATTCAGCGGCGCTATGGGCGGACTGTCGATGACCTAGCAGGGCGATAAGAACGATGAGCACAGCCCAGTTGGCCGCCCCTGCCCTGCGTCACACCATGTCGAGCGGACACGCCGCAACGAGTCCATCCCGAGACAGACCTCATAGGAACACCACTCGATACACAGGATGGCCATAGCAAGGCACTGCCGCTACACACATACTCGGCTGGTTCACTTTATTGCGGGACAGCGTAATTCGCAGCAATTCGCAGAGAGGAAACTATGTCGAAGTCATCGAAGCGCCGACGTGGACTGATCGGCACCGCCGTGGTGTGCACCGGGCTCGGATTGAGTGCGATCGGTATCGGGACGGGGATCGCTCATGCCGCTCCCCCACCACCGCCACCCGGTCAATGCCCACCCAACGCGCCGTGCCCGCCGCCACCGCCTCGGTAGGGGCAGACACCCTCAGCGGCATGCAACGTCGGTCGGCACCCGCCGAAGGCACATCAGAAAGATGACCACGAAAGTTGGAAAAGTCATGCAACACCAATTAATCCGCCGCAACGTTGTGCGCGCGTCGATCGCGGCCGGGGCTGCGGCGATCGCTATCGCAGGATTCGGACAGCAGATCGCCGGCGCGGAGCCACCGCCGCCTTGCCCTCCCGGAGTCCCCTGCGCCCCTGGCGGACCGGGTGGACCGGGTGGACCGGGACCGGGTGGACCGGGACCGGGTGGACCGGGACCGGGTCCGATCGGTGGTCCCGGCCCGGTCGGCGGTGGACCGGGTGGGCCGGGTGGACCGGGTGGACCGGGACCGGCACCGTGTCCGCCATTGGCGCCCTGCCCGCCGCGCTGATTCGACAGGCGCAGGGCTACGCGTACCGCGGATGGTCAACAGACCCTGGCCATCCGCGGTACGCGGCGAACACGGATCACAACGGCGCGGATTCGTTTCATAGCTCAGTAAAAGCCGGCTGACAGCGTCGCCATATTTCCATGGTCGAAGGTGCCAGGATGGCGGGTCCCCGTCCCCCCCAAGCCGGTGCGCACCACGCCGAAGGTTGCCCGATGCGGTCTGACCTCGACGGTCTGCGCGCACGGTTCCTCGTCGTCGACGACGAACCGGTTATCGCCGAGATGATCGCAATAGTGCTTCGGGGTGAGGGTGCGCAGGTCTTCACCGCACATGATGCCGCGACCGCCATGTCGCACGCTCGCCGGCACCGACCCGACGCCGCCATCGTCGATCCACGAGTGCCTGACGCGGGTGGTTGCAGACTGTTGCAGCTGTTACGGACGGTTGTCCACGACCTTCCGATCTTGGTGCTCGACCCCGTGGGTGTCGAGCAGGATTGCGGTCCGTACGTCGGTGCGGCCGATGATTGCGTCACAATGCCTTTCGCCGTCGAGGAGTTGCTGCTGCGGTTGCGGCTGCTGTTGCGCACACGACAGGACCAGGTCGACGGCGCCGAGGCCACGACCATCGTGGTGGGCGACCTCCGACTCGACGAGAAGAGTCGAGCGGTCACCCGTGGCAGCCGACGCGTTGAGCTCTCCTACAACGAATTCGAACTACTGCGCTACCTGATGCGCCACGCCGGCCGCAGTGTGACACAACGCCAGATCCTCGCGAGGGTATGGCCGTACGACTATGCGGGCCACGTGGACACAGTGCGGCGCTGCATGAACCGTCTGCGAGCGAAGGTCGATGACGGTGCGTCGGTGCCGATGATCCGCACCCTTGCCCGCCACTCCTACCTGCTGATGCCGCTGACGTAGTGCACATGGGCGGCAGCGGCAGCTGCACCGAGCGGGGGAACCCCCGTCCACGAAGGGTTGGGACAGCGGGGCACCGTGCACGGGGGTTCCCTCGCCCGGCGAGCAGTGCTGCTGGACTACGTGGACGCGCTCACTGCGTCGCAGCTCACACGCCGTCACACTCCTTCTGGCTCGTGCACGGGATTCACCGCGCCAACAGTGGCGGGCTGAGGTGGGTTCCGACTATGACCAAGCTGTCCAGAAGATATGAATCGACTCCGACCGTTTCGACGGCGGCGCGGTGATCACGCTCTGGCAGATCAGCGGCCTGAAACCCAGCACCGCTTCGGTGCGGGCCGCCAAGGGTTCTGTCACGCCGATCATCCCCGACTTCAACGCTCGCGCCGTCGGCGCCAACTACCCGTGTTGTGGCAGGCCGCCACGCCGGCCGGGATCAGCGGTGCGACCATCCCACAGGGCACCAAATCGACCGGCAAGCTGTACTTCGACGTGACCGGGCCAGCGCCAACACAGGTCGTCTACAACAACGGCGTCGAAGACCTGCTGATCTGGAAGTAGCTGTCGGACAGCAGCTCAGCTCGCCGCCCGCTCATTGGGCCCCCAGTTCCACACGGCGGGATCGGACTGTGGGTAGTTCAGACAGACATCGGTGGCTTTCGCGACGACACCCTTGTTGTTGAAGAACAACTTCGCCCAGTTACCCCAGTGGGTCGCCATCTGCTCGTAGTAGACATTGGTAGCGGTGTCTTCGGAATACTGACGGCGACCGGCCGCATCCAGGGAGAAGAACCAGTAGATGCGATCGCGAGCCGCGTCCTCGACGTCGACGGGGCGGTTGTTGTAGTCGATCATGTACCGCTGGTAGTAGATCGGCGACGTATCGCGTGCCGCGGCCATGTATTGATCGACGGTGCAGGTGGTGTTGATGATTCGCCTGGGAATCGGGAAGTCATCGCTGGAATCCGCGGCGGCCGTGCCGGGAACGACTGTCAGACCAGCGGCCACGGCGACAACGATCGCACCCGTCCGCATCATGCCCTTACGGCGATCACGCATTGTGGTTCTCACTTTTCGGTCGGACCGGCGGCCTGCTGGAGCAGGACCTGCCGGTCTGGGCAGTAGATCGGATAGGCCAGGCCCACGAACTGCCATGCCTGCGCTGTCGTCGCGTCGTGCGATAGCTGCATCAAGACGAACCGCGCAGAGTCGCTGGCGCTGCGGTCGACGCCGCGGTCGAGCCGCTCACACACAATCTTTCCTATCCAGGCGTTGTAGTCCTTCGGTCCGTACACGCCGACGGTGTGCAACTGATTCACGAAATCGGTGTCGGGGTCCGCGTGGGCCACGGCCGGTGCCGCGATCATCATTACCCCGAACACGATTCCCGTGATCGTGCTGTAAACAACCGAATTCCTCTGTCGCACTGCAGCGGTCCTCATGCTGGGCTCTCCTCCGGCTGGCTCTCGTGCTCGGACTGAGGCGACGCCTTCGGCGTCGGCCACGCCGCGGGGCGGGGGCGCCGACGCACCCGCTGCGGCCACCAGAACCAGCGTCCCAGCATTGAGGCGATCGCCGGTGTCAGCAAGGACCGAACCACCAGGGTGTCGAAGAGCAGTCCGAGCCCGATGGTTGTTCCCACCTGTCCGATGATGATCATCTTGCTCACCGCCATCGAGGCCATGGTGAAGGCGAAGACCAGACCCGCAGCGGTGACCACGGAGCCGGTCCCGACCATCGCCCGGATGATCCCGGTATTGATCCCGGCCGTGATCTCTTCCTTCATGCGCGAGACCAGCAGAAGGTTGTAGTCCGCGCCAACCGCCAGCAGGACGATCACCGACATCGGCATCACCATCCAGTGCAACGGCAGGCCGATGATGTGCTGCCAGAGCAGAACGGATAGGCCAAAGGACGCAGCCAGGCTGAGCACCACGGTGCCGACGATGACTGCCGCGGCGGCAAAGGCTCGGGTCAGGATCACCATGATGACGAAGATCAGGATCAGCGCCGCGATCGCAGCGATGATCAGATCCCAGTTGGCACCCTGCTGCATGTCGGCGTACATCGCCGCACTGCCACCCAGATAGATGCTGGACCCCTCCAGCGGTGTTCCCTTGATCGCATCCGCGGCGGCGATCTTCAGGGGCTCGATCCGGGAGGTACCTTCCTCGGTCAGCGGATCACCCTGGTGGATGATCGTAAAGCGGACGGCATGCCCGTCGGGTGACAGGAACAACTTGATGCCGCGCTTGAAATCGTCGTTGTTGAAGGCTTCGGGCGGCAAATAGAACGAGTCGTCGTTGCGGGCAGCGTCGAAGGCTTGGCCCATCGCCGTGGCGTCGTTGAGCGAGGCCATGTTCTGGTCCTGTTGCGCCTTCTGGGCTTGATACTGGTTGAGCATCAACTGCTTCTGACTCTGCATTGAAGCGATCATCGCCGGCATCACTTCCACCATCTGGCCGGTCAGGACAGACATCTGCCGAAGATCAGGCAGCAGCTGCTGGAAATCGTCCGACATAGTCCCGATGCCGTCCAGCGCGTCGAAAACCGAACGCAGCGACCAGCACATCGGGATGTCGTAGCAATGCGGCTCCCAATAGAAGTAGTTGCGTATCGGTCGCAAGAAGTCGTCAAAGTCGGAGAGGTGGTCACGCACCGTGGCGATGTCATTCGAGGTGACGGCCATCTTGTCTGACATGCTTTTGGTGACCTCAGAAAGCTGCTTGGTAATGGCCTCCATCTTGACCATCGCATCAATATTGGCCTGCATGTCGTCGGCTTGCTTGAGAGTGTTGGCGATGACGGTCTGCTGGTAGTCGTTGTTCATGAGCTGACCAGTGCTGTTCTGGCTCAACGAGTATGGAATCGAGGCGTGCTCGATCGGCTTGCCCTCGGGCCGGGTGATGGTCTGAACCTGGGCGATCCCGTGGACCCGGGCCAGCGCTTTGGCGATCTTATCGATGACGAGGAAGTCTGCCGGATTGCGCAGATCGTGATCGGATTCCACCATGAGCAGGTCCGGATTCATCTTTGCGCGGGAGAAGTGACGTTCCGCCGCTGCGTAACCCACGTTCGCCGAAACACTTTCGGGTAGGTAGATTCGGTCGTTATACGTCGTGTGGTAACCGGGCAAAGCGAGAAGGCCTACCAGCGACACCGACACGGCGCATACCAGGATGGCGCCGGGCCAGCGGACGGTCGCCGTCCCGACTCGATGCCACAGTCTCTGCCTCCCAACGTTTCTAGGCTCCAAAACACGCCCGAATCGGCTCGCCACCGAGATCAGGGCCGGGCCCAAGGTCAGCGACATCGCGACCACGATCACCATGCCGGAGGCCAGTGGGACACCCATGGTCTGGAAGTACGGCAGCCGAGTGAAGTGCAGACAGAAGGTCGCGCCGGCGATAGTGAGGCCCGACGCCAACACGACGTGGGCGGTGCCGTGGAACATGGTGTAATACGCCGATTCCCGGTCTTCACCGACTCGGCGCGCTTCCTGGTACCTGCCGATCAGGAAGATTGCGTAGTCCGTTGCCGCGGCGATGGCCAACGTGACAACCATGTTGGTCGCGAAGGTAGTCAGCCCGAAAACGTTGTGGTAGCCCAGGAACGCGACCACCCCTCTGGCACCGGACAGTCCGAGTCCCATCATCACCATTACGAGCAGCATCGTGATGACCGACCGATAAACGATCAAGAGCATGACGGCGATGACACCGAACGTCACGAGCTCGATTATCTGCATGCTCTTGTCGCCGATAATGTTCTGATCGGTCGTGGTGGCGGCTGGGCCGGTGACGTAAGCCTTCACCCCCGGCGGGGCCGGGGTTTCCGCGGCAATCTTCCGGACGGCCCCAACCGACTCGTTGGCAAGAGTTTCACCCTGGTCGCCGGAGATGTACACCTGAACGAAGGCGGCCTTGTTGTCGGCGCTCTGTGCGGCAGCGGCAGTGAACGAATCCCCCCAGAAGTCCTGCACATACTGGACATGTTTGGTGTCGGCGCGCAGTTCGCGAACGATCTTGTCGTAGAACGCGTGCGCCTCGGCGCCCAGCGGCTGGTCTCCTTCGAGCACCACCATGACCGAACTGCTGGTGTCGTACTGCTTGAACACCTTGCCGACCCGCTTTGTCGCGATCAGCGACGGCGCGTCATTGGGACTCATCGACACCGAGCGCAGTTTCCCGACCTCCTCGAGCGAGGGCACCACCGTGCTCAGGACGACGACCAGCGCGATCCAGCCCAGGATGATCGGCACGGCGAACGTGTGGATGACCCGAGGGATCCATGGGCGTGCGCGGTGTCGGGGCGCCGCAATGGCGTCGGTCGGCGCATCGTCGACGTCGTGGCTCATGCTGACTTCACCAAGCAGAAGGTTGCGGCATTCATTCCCGTAGCGGTCCTTTCCTCCTTGACCACGTCATCGACGGTGATCCGGCATCCGATTGAGTTCCCATCGCCCTGAGCCACGATGTTCGGCGACGTCGAGGGGTTCGTGGTAGTTAGCGTCAACGCCCAGGGCAACGAGACCTTGCCGGTCCGCTGCGGATTTCCGTCCAGGTCCAGATAGTTGATGTCCGCAGTGTCACCCGTGCCGAAGATCTCGTAGGTAACCACTTTGGGATTGAAGTCCGCCGCACTGTCGGAGGTATTGGGCGTCACGATGACGGGGTTCGAGCCGAAAATGGTGCGGGCGTACGTCACTGCAACCACTCCCACCGCGGCGAGGACGACTACGAGCACTGGGATCCACACGCGACCGAGGATCCGCGTCATTGCAGGTAGTCCCCCGCGCCGGACACGGCCGCAGCCGGTATGTCGTCGACTGATCTCATCGCGTTGCCCTTTCCCAGTGAACAACGACCGCAGACAACGGCCGCCGCAATGCCCGAAAGCAATCTAACCGCGGAAACGGATGGGGTCAATCCACTTCGTCGTGTGTCGGCCATTACACTTGCGCGGATGGGAGTCGACCCGACGACAAATCGCCCGCTGCGCAAGGACGCGCAGCGCAACAGGCAGCGCGTAATCGAGGCGGCCCGCGACTTGTTCGCGCAGAAGGGGCTGGAGCCCAATATGAATGACGTCGCTCATCACGCCGGGGTCGGCGTCGGCACTGTGTATCGACGCTTCGCCACCAAGGCGGAGCTTCTGGAGGCGGTCTTCCTAGACGGCCTCAAACAGATGATGGAACTCGCGGAACTTGCTCTCCAGCAAGATGATTCGTGGGACGGATTCGTGTGGCTGGTGGAGCAGATGGCCAAGATATCGGCGACCGACCGCGGTCTGCGTGAGATGGCATTCAGCAATTACTCGAGCGGCACCCGGCTGAACGCGACGAAAGAACACTTGGTACCCGCACTGACCAGAATCGTGGAGCGGACACAGGCTGACGGTTACCTGCGCCCAGAAATCGCCGCGACCGACATGCCGATCATCAGTCTGCTTGCCGGGACAGTCAGCGAGTTCGCGGGGGGTGTC
Organism: Mycolicibacterium sp. CBM1; assembly: GCF_054073305.1. Taxonomy (NCBI): domain Bacteria; kingdom Bacillati; phylum Actinomycetota; class Actinomycetes; order Mycobacteriales; family Mycobacteriaceae; genus Mycobacterium; species Mycolicibacterium sp. CBM1. Next base: position 168,801 of record NZ_JBSXPP010000007.1, read on the forward strand.
AACGGCGACCTGTGGCGCCGCTATGTAGCCCTGTTCATCGAAGGCCTGCGTCGTCGCCCGGACCAGCGCCATCTGCCGGTCAAGGCGCTCAGCGACACCGACCTCGGCGCGGCAATGGAGGCATGGAGACCGTCCGGCGCGGCCGTCGACTCCGTCCGGCCCGATAGCGCTAAAGGCAGCGGTGGTTCACGCGGCGACTCGGGCGACCGGTGATCATTCTCCGCTGACGTCGAGGCCGTGCGCAGCGGCGAAAGCCAGCGCCTGGGCGATATCGATGCGTGCCCCCCGGCACGCCGCCGTGGTCCACAGCGTCGCGTCGATCCGTGCGCCGCGTAGGTCGGCCTGCTCGAGGCGCAGCCCGTTGGTGCGCGCCCCGGCCAGGTCCGCCCCGCGTAACACCGCCTTGCGCAGGTCCGCCTCCACCAAAGAGGTCTCGCGTAGCCGGCACCCCGAGAGGTCCACCCCACGCAGGTCAGCTCCGCCGAGCACCGCCAGGGTGAAGTCGACCTCGTCGCACACGATGGGGCGCAGCCGGCAGTTCTCAAACGTCGAACCCAACATGCTGCAGTTGCGCAACGTGCTGTGCCACAGCGTGGTCCGCAGGAACCGGCAGTTACGGAACGCCGAGCCAAGGTGATGCGACTCGGACAGGTTGGCGCCGCCGAAATCACACTCGGTGAACACCACCCGCTCGGTGCGCAGCCCGGCAAGGTCGGCGTCCTGAAAGTTCTCGCCGACGATCTCGCGATCCACCCAGTGTTCTTCGGCCTGCATCATCGGTTGCCTGCCGGCAACCCGGCCAGGGCGTGCTCGCTGATGGCGATCAACGCGCCGGTCGCCGACTTACGATCCCTGGCGTCGACCGAGATCACCGGCGTGGCCTGCGGCAGGGCCAGCGCACGCCGCACCTCATCGGCGGGATATCTTGGCCCGCCGTCGAATTCGTTGATGGCCACCACAAACGGCAACCTGCGGTGTTCGAAGAAATCGACCGCGGCGAAGCTGTCCTGCAACCGCCGCACGTCGACCAGCACGATCGCCCCAATCGCTCCCCGCACCAGGTCGTCCCACATGAACCAGAATCGGCGCTGCCCCGGCGTGCCGAACAGGTAAAGAACCAGGTCACGGTCGAGGGTAATGCGGCCGAAGTCCATGGCCACCGTCGTCGTCGATTTGCCTGGGGTCGCGTCCAGGGCGTCGACGGCGACCGAGGCGTCGGTGACCATCGCCTCGGTGCGCAGCGGCATGATCTCCGACACAGCGCCGACGAAGGTGGTCTTGCCCGCGCCGAACCCGCCCGCGATGACGATCTTCGTCGAGGCGGTGTCCCGTGTCTCAGAGGGCTCGGAGGCCACGCAGGGTCCTTCCTATGAGGTCGCGGCGCTCGTCGTTGGTCGAGCGGTCGGTCAAAGTGGTCTGCACCCGAAGATAGCCCGCCGCAACGAGGTCGCCGACCAGGACTCGCGCGACGCCGAGCGGCAGTTGCAGCCGCGCCGAGATCTCCGCCACCGACGGGCTCTCGGTACACATCCGGCAGATCTGCCCGCGGACGTCACCCGCAGGCCAGGGGTGCCCCGACGCGGACGCCAGCGCGACGAGGGGCGCCTCGAGCGGAAGTTCGACGCTGGTGTCGGTACGTCCGGCAGTCAGTGTGTAGGGGCGAACCAGGTTCGCCTCATCGGCTTTCGACGACTCGGGAGTGTCCACGACGGATCACGATGTCTGCGGGGCACGTCTCGACGAGGAGACGACGCTACCCACCCGGTCGACCAGAACAGCCATCTCGTAACCGATCTGGCCGATGTCGCAGGTAGGTGCGGCCAATGTGGCCAGGTGCGAACCGTCGCCGACCCGCATGACCAACAGATAGCCGCCGGCCATCTCGACCACCGACTGCAGCACCTGGCCGCCCTCGAAGAGCTGGGCGGCCCCGGCGGCCAGGCTGGCCAGGCCCGACGTCACCGCGGCGAGCTGTTCGGCGCGATCGCGCGGCAGCTGGTCGCTGGCCGCGATGAGCAGGCCGTCGACCGAAACCAGCACCGCGTGCGAGACGCCGGGGACCTCACGGGAGAAGTTGGAGACCAACCAGTCCAGCGAATTGCGCTGCGGGCGTGGCGGGTGGCTCATCGGTGATCTCGTCCATTCTCTGGGGGTGCGCCGTGGTCCTCGGAGCGCGCTGCCCGAAAGGCGCCAGGCTCGCGGCGCGGTTCGGCCGCACCGGGCACCAGCCTGGCGCCGGGCTGGCGCACCGGCAGGCCGTGCTCGGTGTGGGTTTGCACCGCCACGTCTTGCGCCTCGGCGGCCGCGGCCCATCCGTTGTCCCACAACGATTTCCAGTCCTGGGGCACCGCCAGGGTGTGCGGATCGACCAGGAACTCCGAAAGCATCTTCTGGTAGATGAAGTCGGTATCGGTGGATTCCTCGTCGGCGTCGGTGACGTCCATGTCACTGATGTCGACATCATCGCCATGGGCGTCTCTTGCGCGCACGCGGGCTGCGAAGAACGACGACGTGTCCGATGGGCGATCGTGTGCCGGCACTGCATCGGCGGCGTCGGTAGCCGAAAACCATGGTGAGGCTTGCGGTTCCGATTTGGGTGAAGGCTGCGGCCGACCCGTCTCGCGATCGACACGGGCGTCTACACCGATCGGCGCGGCATGCTCGAGTAGTTGCGGCGGGATGTAGAGCTCAGCGGTGGTACCCGAATTCGATTGGCCGGCAATGGTGTTGCGCAGCCGGATGTCCATGCCGTGCATGTGCGCCAGCCGCCCGACCACGAACAGACCCATGTGCCGGGTGTTGTCGGGGCTGACCTCACCGCCGGCGTGCAGCCGCATGTTGGCGATCCGCAGATCGCTGTCGGTCATGCCGATACCATCATCGTGCACTTCGATGAGCACCCCGGCGTTGCTGGTGTGCGCCGCGCTCACCAGCACCGGGGAAATCGGCGGCGAGTACCGCAGCGCGTTGTCGATCAGCTCGGCCAACATGTGCACGACGTCACCGGACATCCGCCCGATCAGCGCGGAGTCCGGGAAGTTGCCGATCTCTACCCTCTTGTAGTCCTCGACCTCGGCGACGGCGGCGTTGACCGCGGCGGCCAACGGCAGCGACTCCCGCTGCTCGCGGGACACCTGCGCGCCTGCGAGCACCAGCAGGTTGGCGCCGATTCGGCGCATCCGGGTCGCCAGGTGATCGAGCCGGAAGAGGCTCTCCAACCGTTCGGGATCCGTCTCATTGCGTTCGAGCCGGTCGATCAGGGCGAGCTGCTGGTCGACCAGTGAGCGGTTGCGCCTCGACATGGTCTGGAACATCTCGTTGATCAGGACCCGCAGCCGCGCCTCGTCGCCGGCCAGCAGCAACGCCTGGGTGTGCAGTTCGTCCACCGCATGGGCCACCTGACCGATCTCCTCGGTGGTGTAGACCGGCAGCGGCTCGGGCTCGCGCTCGTCCCCGGCACGGACCCGGGCGATGCCCTGCTCGAGGTCGGTGTGCGCCACCCGCAGCGCGCCGTCGCGCAGGGTACGAAGCGGCTTGATCAGCGAGCGCGCCACCAGCACGACGACGACGAGGGCGAGGACGAATGCCGCCAGCACCAGCAGCGCGTCCCGGATGACGGCGGTGCGCCGCTGGTCGGCCTGGCGCTGTACCGACCCGGTGATCTCGGCGGTGGTGGACTTGATGACCTGACCGGCGATGGTGTCGGTGGCCTGCAGCGACTGGCGCAGGTCGAGGTTGCCCACCAGGACGGCATCCGGATTGGACATGATGCCCATGCGCCGGACCATCTCGCCCTGCAGCACCTTGGCGTCCGGAGAGCCGACGCCGAGCACCTGACTCATCCCGAACAGGGTCGACGGTTCAGTTCCGGCCAGCGTGATCATCGAGGTCCGCAGCTCCGGCTCGGCCAGTTCGCCGCCCTGTTCGACGAGCAACTCCTGCATGAACATCTGGCCGCGGGCGCCGACCGCTCGGCTCAACCCCTCGGTCTGAGCGCGCAGCACCGCGTCGTCGAGACGGACCGACCCGTTGATGGCGTCCTCGGCGGTCAGCAGGATCGGTGCGTAGCTGGTGATCCGTTCGCGCAACCCGATGGCGTTGGCCGACACCGCGCCGAGCAACTTCTTGCCGCCGGTCAGCAGGTTGGTCACCCCGGTACGTACGTCGGGTGCTACATCGGTGTCGTTGAGCCGGTTCTGCAGGGCCGACGAACTGGTGTCGAATGCTCTCTCGGCCGCCTGGGTGTTCCCGCCGGAGGAGTAGGCGAGCAGCGCTGCTTGCAGCGCTGCGGTGTAGTTCTCGATGGCCGGGATCATTGCGACTCGGTCGGCCGCCACCTGGAGGTCGCGTGCGGAATTCACCTCATCCCAGATGCGCGCGCCGCCGAAGGCCAGCGCCAGCGCCAGCGGGAGGGCCACGATCGCAAAGACTTTGGTACGCACCGGCCAGTTGCGCACCGACCACCGCGACGGCCGCTTGACCGGCGGAGCCTTCAGCTGTTCGGCGCCGTCGGGCGCGGCGAACATCGTCACCGGCCGGTGGCCGGGCTACCGACCATTGCGCTGCAATTCAGTGTTCTCGCCTGCTTCATCCGGACTTCCTGGTCTTCGCCACCCGTGTTCGGCCACAACGGAACCGCGAATTACCCCTGGCAATTCGTCGAGTATGACAGCCCGTCTCCCGCATCTCCAGGGTCGTTACTGAACAGAGAGATACCGGGGCACCCCGGTCAATTCGGCGAATCGGGTGCCGAGCAAATTGCGCTGGCGCTCAACTGAGATCATCGACCGATGTTGTCGGCGACGGTCAATTCCGCGAGTGGCTCATGCCGGGCGCAGGAGCGCGACGAGGAATTCGGCGTCCTCGGTGAACGGTCGCACATCCCACGCGGACAGCAGCAGATCGGGTGTGAGGCCGGCCTCGGCGGCGTCGTCGAGAAAATCGCCGAACTCGTAGTCGCGGCCGGCGCCGAAGCCGATCACCACGCGCCCGTTGGCAGCGACGTGGGCGCGCAACCGGGACAACACCGTGACCCGCGTGCTCGGGGCGAGGAATGTCATCACGTTGCCGGTCGAGACGACGATGTCGAACTTCTCGGCGATGGCGCGGGCGGGCAGATCCAGTTCGGCGAGGTCCCCGACCAGCCATTGCGGGCCGGGATGGTCCTGTTCGGCCGCCTCGATGAGCGCCGGGTCCACGTCGACACCGACCACCCGATGGCCGGCGCCGGACAGGTACCCGCCCACCCGGCCGGTGCCACAACCTGCGTCGAGGATGTGCGCGCCGCGCGGCGCCATCGCGTCGATGAAGCGAGCCTCGCCGGCCAGGTCGTCACCGGCGCGGGCCATTGCGCGGAAACGTTCGATGTACCACTGGGAATGGCCCGGATCGGCCTCAACCTTACGCATCCAGATACTGGTCTCGACCATGCCGTCAGTGTCTCCCATATTCCCGATAACCACGACCGCCAGGGGGTGTCATGTTCAAAGTGATGTTCTACTCGCCGCGCATCGCCCCCAACACCGGCAATGCGATCCGGATGGTGGCGGCGACGGGGTGTGAACTGCACCTGGTGGAGCCGTTGGGTTTTGACCTGTCCGAGCCGAAGCTGCGCCGGGCCGGGCTCGACTATCACGACCTGGCGTCGGTGACGGTGCATTCATCGTTGGACGCGGCGTGGTCGGCGGTCGACGGTGCGCGGGTGTTCGCGTTCACCGCCCACGCGCGGCGGTCGTTCGCCGACGTCGCCTATCGGCCCGGCGATGTGCTGCTGTTCGGTCCGGAGCCGAGCGGGCTCGACGAGACGACGCTGGCCGACCCGCACATCACTGAGCAGGTACGCATCCCGATGCTGGCCGGACGGCGGTCATTAAACCTGTCCAACGCCGCGGCCGTCGCCGCCTACGAGGCGTGGCGCCAGCAGGGGTTCGACGGGGCCGTTTAACCGCGCGCGCTCACCAACTGTCCCAGTGGGTGAGCTGCTCGGCGGGCAGCCGCGTGGCCCGCTTGAAGTCGGTGCCCTTGGTGTAGGCGACAGGGAACAGTCCACCCTGGGTGTAGTGCTCGAAGGGAATGCCCAGCAGGTCGGCGGCCTGCTTTTCGCCCTCGCCGATCAGGTGCAGCGTGGTCCACGCCGAACCCAGGCCGCGCGAGCGCAGGGCGAGCATGAAACTCCATACCGCCGGCAGCAGCGAGCCCCAGAAGGAGGCCTGCATGCCGGCGTCGGCGCCTTCGGGCCGGCCTTCCAGACACGGGATCATCAGGACCGGGGCCTTCTCGAAGTTCTCGTTGAGGTAGCTCGCCGAACTGCGCACCGCACCCTGTTGCTCATCGCGAATGTCACCGCGCACGGGGCTGGGCAGGTTCAGGTACGGGGTGGCGTTGGCGCGGTAGATGTCGGCCAGCGCCTTCTTCTTGGTGGGATCCTCCACGAACACCCACTGCCAGCCCTGCGCGTTGGAGCCGGTAGGCGCCTGCAGCGCCAAATCCAGACACTCCATCAGGACCTCACGGGAGACCGGCCGGTCGAAGTCGAGGCGCTTGCGCACCGATCGGGTGGAGGTCAGGAGTTCATCCACGGACAGATTCAGGGTCATGGGCCCGAGACTACATTCGGCTACATCGCAATCGAACTGACCTCAGAGGTTGTCGATCGTTGGTGTGGTTTCTACACCCACCCGCGGGTGAGCCTGAACCTGGACTCCGACGGCCTAACGGAAATCCCGCGACCGCGACCTCACCTTCAAGGTGATGCGGCCCATCCGTTCGGCGATCACCGTGATCGCACCGGTGGCGTTCTGCACCTGACCACGGATCAACAGTGCCGAGGCGGTTTGCGCCAGTTTGCGGTGCCGGTTCCACACCCCCGGCGTGCACAGCACGTTGACCATGCCGGTCTCGTCCTCGATGTTCATGAACGTCACGCCCTGCGCGGTCGCAGGGCGCTGCCGATGCGTCACCGCGCCGGCGATCAGCACCCGACTTCCGTCGGGCACCTCCAGGAGCCGGTCGGCCGGGACCACGCCCATCGCATCGAGGTCTTCGCGCAGGAACTGGGTGGGATAGCTGTCCGGCGAGACCCCGGTGGCCCACACATCGGAGGCTGCCAACTCCACTTCGGTCATGCCGGGCAGGGTCGGCACATGCGAAGACGCACCCACCCCTGGCAGCCGGTCGGGACGCTGGGTGGCAGCGGCACCCGCCGCCCACAGCCCTTCACGACGGCTGATCGCAAAGCAGCCCAACGCTCCGGCGGTGGCCAGCGCCTCGGTCTGCGGCACCGAAAGCTGAATGCGCCCGGTCAGATCCAGCAGCGAGGCATATGGGCCGCCGCAGGTACGCTCATCGACAATGCGCTGGGCGAGCTCGTCACCGATATGGCGCACCGCACCCAGCCCCAGCCGAACCTCGAGCCCGCGGTTCTCCAGCGTGGCGTGCGCCAGGCTGGCATTGACATCCGGCCCGTGCACGGTGACCCCGTGTCGGCGCGCATCGGCGACCAGCGACTGCGGCGAGTAGAAGCCCATCGGCTGGGCACGCAGCAATGCCGCGCAGAACGCCGCCGGGTGGTACAGCTTGAACCAGGACGAGTAGTACACCAGCGAGGCGAAGCTCAGCGAATGACTCTCCGGGAAACCGAAGTTCGCGAAGGCCTCCAGTTTGTCGTAGATCCGGTCGGCAACCTCCCCGGTGATGCCGTGGCGCTTCGCCATCCCGGCATAGAACCGCTCGCGCAGCCGGCGCATCTTCTCGGTGGACCGCTTGGATCCCATGGCACGGCGCAGCTGGTCGGCCTCGGCCGCCGAGAAACCCGCGCAGTCCACCGCCAGCTGCATCAGCTGCTCCTGGAACAGCGGCACCCCCAACGTCTTTCGCAGCGCCGGCTCCATCGACGGATGGTCGTAGACGACTGGTTCCAGGCCGTTGCGTCGCTTGATGTAGGGATGCACCGACCCGCCCTGGATGGGACCGGGCCGGATCAGGGCCACCTCGACCACCAGGTCGTAGAACACCCGCGGCTTCAGGCGCGGCAGGGTGGCCATCTGGGCGCGGGATTCCACCTGGAATACCCCGACCGAATCCGCCCTCTGCAGCATCTCGTAGACGCCCACATCGGCCAGGTCCAGCCGGGCCAGGTCGACCTCGATGCCCTTGTGTTCGGCGACCAGATCGATGCAGTAGTGCAGCGCCGAGAGCATGCCGAGGCCCAGCATGTCGAATTTGACCAAACCGATTGCCGCGCAGTCGTCTTTGTCCCACTGCAGCACACTGCGATTCGCCATGCGGGCCCATTCGACCGGGCAGACATCGGCAATCGGACGATCGCAGATCACCATGCCGCCGGAATGGATGCCCATATGCCGGGGCAGGTTCTTGATCTGGGTAGCCAGATCGACCACCGGCGCGGGGATACCTTCGAGGTCCGGGGCATCGGCTCCGGAATGCCAGTGGCTGATCTGCTTACTCCAGGCGTCCTGCTGGCCTTGGGAGAAGCCGAGTGCGCGGGCCATGTCGCGCACCGCGCTCTTGGCGCGGTAGGTGATGACGTTGGCGACCTGCGCGGCGTAGTCCCGCCCGTACCGATCGTAGACGTACTGGATAGCCTTCTCGCGCAAGTCGGATTCGATGTCGATGTCGATGTCGGGCGGTCCGTCGCGGGCCGGGGACAGGAACCGTTCGAAGAGCAGTTCGTTGGCGACCGGGTCGACGGCGGTCACTCCCAACGCGTAGCAGACCGCGGAGTTGGCCGCCGAACCCCTTCCCTGGCACAAGATGCCGTTCTCCCGGCAGAACCGGGTGATGTCGTGCACCACCAGGAAGTAACCCGGAAAGTTCAGCGTGGCGATGACGTCGAGTTCGCGTTCGATCTGCGCGTAGGCCTCCGGGGCGCAGGCACGCGGCCCGTAGCGTTGGGCGGCGCCGATCATGACCAGCTCACGCAGCCAGCTGTTCTCGGTTTCGCCGGACGGTACATCCGGGTACGGGGGCAACTGCGGGGCGATCAGGGCCAGTCCGAATGCGCACTGCTCGCCAAGATCCGCTGCGGCGGTGACCGATTCGGGATATTGGCCGAACAGCCGGGCCATCTCGTCACCGGAACGCAGATGCGACCCACCAACCGGAGACAGCCAGCCGGCTGCCTCGTCCAGCGACTGCCGGGCCCTGATCGCCCCCATGGCCATGGCCAGCCGGGCCCGACTCGGCTCGGCGAAGTGCGCAGCGGTGGTAGCGACCACCGACAGTCCGAACCGCGGCGCCATCGCGACCAACGCAGCATTGCGTTCGTCGTCCAGGGGGTCGCCGTGTGAGGTGATCTCGATACTGACCCGATCCCGGCCGAACCGGTCGACCAGATCCGCCAGCGCCGCCGCTGCCGCTTCCGGACCACCTTGAGAAAGTGCTTGCCGGACATGTCCTTTACGGCAACCGGTGAGGATGTGCCAGTGGCCGCCGGCGGCTTCGGTGAGGGTGTCGTAGTCGTAGCGCGGCTTGCCTTTCTGTCCGCCGGCCAGGTGGGCGGCAGACAGTTGGCGCGACAGTCTGCGGTACCCCTCCGGACCGCGGGCCAACACCAGCAGGTGCGGTCCGGGCGGGTCGGGCAACTCGGTGCGGGCGGTATTGCTCAGTGACAGTTCGGCACCGAATACGGTGCGCACGTCGAGCTCGGAAGCCGCCTCGGCGAATCGCACCACGCCGTAGAGACCGTCATGATCGGTGAGCGCGATGGCCCGCAGGTCCAGCCGGGCGGCCTCCTCGACCAGTTCCTCCGGAGTGCTGGCGCCGTCGAGAAAACTGTAGGCCGAATGCGCGTGCAACTCGGCGTAGGGCACCGCGGAGCGGGCCCACCGCTCACCGGCGGGCTCGTAAGGTTGCCGCCGTCGCGACCAGGCCGGGCTGTCCCCACCGTCGGCGTGCGGCTCCCCGAGCGACAGGCCGCTACGGCGGGGCTTGCCACCCAGCACCCGCTCCATCTCGCCCCAGGTCGGCGGCCCGTTGAACCAACTCACCACCGTCAGAGTAATCGAACATACGTTCTACAGACAGGGTCGCGGGTATCTTGAGAGCTTCTGCCCCTTTCCCGCCACACGCTGCCGGGGGCTTGCGGCAAGACCGGGCCGTCGGCGCAATTCGCTGGTCGAACTACGAGAACGAGGGGGAAGCGAGCCATGTCGACGCACGCTCACGACGACGAACTGGAGTCTGAGCGCCATTATCTGGCCGGTCTCTACAAGCGGCTCGACGCCAAGCGGATGCGGGTCAAGGCCCAGTACCGCGCCGCACTCGGGGGGCCGATCGACATGCAGGACGGCGGGACGCTGGTGGCCAGGGACGCCGACGTGCAGGCGCTGGCCCGGTCGATGACGCGGCTGGACGTCGCCGACCACGGACTGTGTTTCGGACGGCTGGACGCAGTGTCCGGAGAACGGCTCTACGTCGGCCGCCTCGGCATCTTCGACGAGCGCAACGACCACGAACCACTGCTGCTGGACTGGCGGGCGCCGGCCGCGCGCGCCTTCTACGTCGCTACCGCCGCCAGCCCGGAGGGCATGCGCCGGCGCCGTCAGTTCCATTCCCAGGGGCGGCGCCTGCTCGACTTCACCGACGAGGTCTTCGGCCGCCCCGACCCGGAGGCCGGCGATGACAGCCCATTCAGCAGCGACGCCGCCCTCCTTGCCGCGGTCAACGCACCCCGCGGCGAGGGCATGCGCGACATCGTCGCGACGATCCAGTCCGAGCAGGACGAGATCATCCGGCTCGACCACCCCGGCGTGCTGGTCATCGAGGGCGGCCCCGGCACCGGCAAGACCGTGGTGGCGCTGCACCGCGTGGCCTATCTGCTCTACACCCAGCGGGCTCGCATCGAACGCCACGGGGTGCTGGTCGTCGGGCCCAACCAGGCGTTCATGAACCATATCGGCCGCGTACTGCCGTCACTGGGCGAGTCGGAGGTGGTGTTCTCCACGGTCGGCGAACTGGTTCCCGGCCTGCGCGTCACCGCCGAGGACACCCCGGACGCCGCCCGGATCAAGGGGTCGCTGGCGATGCTCGACGTACTCGCCGCGGCGGTCGCCGGCCACCAACGACTGCCCGAACAGCCACTGGAGATCCCGATGGCCGACGTGACCATGCGGATCGAGGCCGACACCGCCCAGTGGGCCATCGACGAAGCCCGCGCCAGCGGCCTGCCGCACAACGCGGCCCGCGCGGTGTTCCGCGAGATCGTGACCTACGTGCTGACCGAGCGCGCGATCGCCCGGATCGGGCGCGGGTGGCTGACCCGCGACAATGCCGAGGCCTGGGAGAAGGTCCGGACCGACCTGCTCGGTGAGCTCGACGACAACCCCCGTTTCATCGCCGCTCTCGACCAGCTCTGGCCCATCCTGACCCCGCAGCAGCTGCTGGCCACGCTGTACACCTCGCCGGAGCGGCTGCGGGCGGCCGGTGCCGACCCGGCGCTGCGGCGCGATGCCGGGGACGCCTGGACGGTGTCCGACGTGCCGCTACTCGACGAACTGGTCGACCTGCTGGGTCGCGATAAAGCGGCCGACGATGCCGCAGAGCGTGAACGCCGAGCCGAGACCCGTTACGCCGCGGGTGTTCTGGAAAACATGATCGCCCGCGAAGATCTGATGGACGACGAAGACCATCTGCTGGCCCAGGACCTGATCGGCGCCGAGGATCTGGCGGACCGCTTCCTCGAACGCGACACCCGCGATCTCGCCGAACGCGCCGCCGCCGACCGGGATTGGACCTATCGGCACGTGGTGGTCGACGAAGCACAGGAGCTGTCGGAGATGGACTGGCGGGTGTTGATGCGCCGCTGTCCGAGCCGGTCGTTCACCATCGTCGGCGATCTGGCCCAGCGCCGCTCACCTGCCGGGGCGACGTCGTGGGCCGACATGCTGGGGCCGTACGTGCCCGATCGCTGGGTCTATCGGTCGCTGACGGTGAACTACCGCACCCCCGCGGAAATCATGGCGGTAGCCGCCGCGCTGCTGGCCGAGTTCGCACCCCGCATCCGGCCACCGGAGTCGGTGCGCGCGTGTGGCGTTGCGCCGTGGGCACGCCGCGTGAGCACCGACGAACTGGCCGACGCCATCGCCGAGTTCACCGCGGCCGAGGCCGCCCGAGAGGGCACCAGCGTGGTGATCGGCCCGGCTGACGTGCCCGGCGCGGTGGCACCGTCGGAGACCAAGGGCCTGGAGTTCGACGCGGTGCTGGTAGTCGATCCCGACCGGATTCTCGCCGAGGGGCCGCGCGGGGCGGCCGACCTCTACGTCGCCCTGACCAGGGCGACCCAGCGTCTCGGCGTGATCCATCGGGGGCCGCTGCCGACGGCACTGGGTGGGCTGGCCGAACAGGCGCGATGACTATCGGGGGCGGGACGAGTCAATCCTTGTGCCGGCACCCGAAAGTTAGGAGTCCCCATGTCCGCCCTGCCCCCGGTAGTCGATCAGCAGACCTGGCGCGCCGCGCTCGCCGAACTTCGCAGGCGGGAGAAGGCCGCCACCCGCGAACTGGACGCCGTCGCCGCGCAGCGCCGCAGGTTGCCGATGGTCGAGATGCCCAAGTACGTCCTCATCGGCGAGGACGGGCCGGTCTGCCTGGCCGAGGTGTTCGACGGGCGCTCGCAGCTGATCGTCTACCACCACATGTGGACCGACGGTGCCGAATGGCAGTGCCCGGGCTGCACCGGGTTCACTTCGCAGTTCACCCGGCTGGAATTCCTGGAGAACTACGACGCCCGCTTCGTCATCGTCACCAACGGACCCATCGAGGAGGCGCTGGCCTACAAGGCCAAGGTGGGCAACACGATGGACTGGTACTCGTCCTCGGAGAGCCCGTTCGGGGCCGACGTCGACGCCGGCCCCGGTGGCGGGTTCGCGGTGAACGTTTTCTTGCGGGACGGTGACAACCGGGTGTACCGCACCTGGCAGACCAATGGCCGTGGCACTGAACAACTCAGCCACTCCTTCGCCTTGATCGACGTGTTGCCGTGGGGCCGCCAGGAAGAATGGCAGGACTCCCCCGACGGCTGGCCGCAGCGGCCGACCTACTCGGGCTGGGCAGGTTCGGAAGACATCGCGCGGCGCTACGGGCAAGGTCCTACGCTGCAGACGTGACCTCCGCAGCAGAGCAGCCGACACACCCGGCCGAACCGCACCACGGCGCCTTCGGTGGCCGACTGAACTGGCTTCGGGCCGGGGTGCTCGGCGCCAACGACGGCATCGTGTCGACCGCCGGCATCGTCGTCGGCGTCGCGGCCGCCAGCACCGAGCGCGGCCCGATCTTCACCGCCGGCATCGCTGCACTGGCCGCCGGTGCGCTGTCGATGGCCGTCGGCGAATACGTCTCGGTGAGCACCCAGCGCGACTCCGAGAGGGCGATGCTGGGCAAGGAGCGCACCGAACTCGAGACCCAGCCGGTAGCCGAATTAGAGGAACTCGCCGCGCTCTACGAGGCCAAGGGCCTGTCCCCGGCGACGGCTCGCACGGTGGCCGAGGAGCTGACCGACCACGACGCGTTCGCGGCGCACGTCGACATCGAGCTGCGCATCGACCCTGACGATCTGACCAACCCCTGGCAGGCGGCTCTCTCCTCAGCGCTGGCGTTCACCGTCGGGGCGCTGCTGCCGCTGCTGGCAATCCTGTTGCCGCCGGCGACGATTCGCATCCCGATCACGTTCGTCGCGGTGCTGATCGCGCTGGCTGCCACCGGCTGGGTCAGCGCCCGGCTCGGCGGCGCCGCCCCCGGGCGGGCGATACAACGGGTCGTAGTCGGCGGCGCGCTGGCCATGGCCATCACGTTCGGCATCGGCCACTTCGTCGGCGGCGTGGTCGGGTAGTTCCTGCGCGTAGCCGCGGTCAGCCGGTGTATTCGGCCCAGCCGTCGTCGAGCACGATCCGTGTGTTGGAACCGTCCGGCCCGCCGGCCTCGGTGCGATAGACCGCCCGGCCCGCCTCGGTGCGCCAGATCGACGTCGTCAGCGTCTCGCCGGGGAACACCGGGGCCGAGAACCGCACGCTGACCGCGGTGAGCTTCGTAGCGTCGTTGCCCGCCAATTCCGCGAGCAACGCCCGCCCGGCGAAGCCGTAGGTGCACAGCCCATGCAGGATCGGGCGGTCGAACCCAGCCATCTCGCGGGCGAACCACGGATCGCTGTGCAACGGGTTGCGATCCCCGGAAAGCCGGTACAGCAGCGCCTGATCCGGGCGGGTGGGCATGGCGATCCGGGCATCGGGCTCCCGGTCGGGGAACTCCGGGGCAGCCGGCCGCTGCCCGGGCTGGCCACCGAAACCACCCTCGCCGCGGATGACCGCCGTGGACAGCGTCTCGGCGATCAGCTCACCGGTGGCCGGATCGATGCCGCGCCCGCGCATCACGATGATCGCGTTCTTGCCCTCGCCCTTGTCCTGGATGTCGGCCACCTCGGAGGTCACCGACAGCGAACCCGAGGCAGGCAGCGGTGCGTGCAGCCGAATCTCTTGGGAGCCGTGCAACAACATGCCCCAGTTGAACGAGCCGACCTTGGTGGCCGCCCCGAACGCCGGACAGCAGATCACCGCGAAAGTCGGCAGCACCTGTTGGGGGATGCCATGGCTGTTGTCGGTGGTGAACGCCAGGTCCTCGGTACCCGCACCGACGCCGAGTGCGTAGAGCATGGTGTCGCGGTCGGTCCACTGGGTGAGCTGGGGTTCGGTGACCGCTCCGATCGCCTTTGGGTCGATGGCCATTGGCGCGCTCCTCCAGAAGGGGTCAAGGGAAACTCCATCGTCGCACTAGCCGAAATCTCACCGCCGCGGCGGTGGACAAGGCACGCTATGCCCATGCACCTTTCCCGCACCCGGACCCTCGTCGCGGCGATCGTCGCGCTCGTCGCAGTCGTCCTTCTCGCCGGATGTAGCTCGGCCGCGCCGAAGGACCGCACGATCACGCTGACGTTCATCCGGCACGGGGAGTCGGAAGCCAACTCTGCCGGTGTCATCGACACATCCGTGCCAGGACCGTCGTTGACGCCGGTCGGGCAGCAGCAGGCCGCGTCGGTGGCCAGCCGGCTGGAGAGCAATCGCTACGACGGCATCTATGCCTCGGAGATGGTGCGCACCCAGCAGACCGCGGCCCCGATGGCCAAGGCGCTCGGCGAGCAGGTCACCGTGCTGCCCGGCCTCAACGAGATTCCGGCGGGCTGGTTCAACGGAGAGAAAGCCGATACAGCAGCGTCGACGTACATGGTGGCCCCGATCGACTGGTTGCGCGGCGACACCAGCTTCTCGATCCCCGGCTCGGTCAGCGGTACCCAGTTCAACGGCGCGTTCACCGCGGCCGTGCAGCGCATCTACGACAGCGGCAACACCAAGCCGGTCGCGTTCTCCAGTTCCGCGTCAATCATGATGTGGATTCTGCTGAATGCCCGCAACGCCAGGAACAGCCTGCTGGCCGACCACCCGCTGCCCAACACCGGTCGGGTGGTGGTGACCGGCAACCCGGCGATCGGCTGGACACTTCAGGACTGGGACGGCATCACCTCGTTTTGAGCCTGCCCTGAGGATGTGAGATGGACACCGCACAGTTCGCCATGCCGCTGCGGGTGCGCTACGTGGAGTGCGACATGCAGGGTCGGGTGTTCAACGCCCACTACCTGACGTGGATCGACATGGCCCACACCGAGGCCCTCCGCGACCTGGTCGGCGGGTATCAGGTGCTGATCGACGGCGGTATCGACGTGGTGGTGGCGGCCGCGGAACTGCAGTTCCGGCGGCCGGCGCACTTCGACGACGACCTGGTGATCGACGTCGCCCTCGATGAGCCGGGACAGACGTCGTTGCGCAGTACCTACGTGGTCCGGCGCGGCGACGAGGTGATCGCTGAGGCGACGATGGTGCACGTGTGTGTCGACGCGACGACGTTCGGCAAGCGGCAGTGGCCGGACTGGTTCCGCGATCGGTGGTTGACGCCCGCCTGAACGGGTTCATCGGCGGGCGTGTGGTGTGCGACCTGCTGATCTTCCACCAAGACGCACAGGTCTGGGTGCCGATCGACGCGTCGGCACGGGCCGCCTTCGACCCCCTCTCGGCGCAGCGGGGCTCGCGGGTGCATGCCGTAGACGGGGATGCGGTGATGCCCGACGTGGACCACGTGGTGAACTGCCGCAACGGTGCGTCCCGGAACGCGGCCGAGGACGATTTCGACCTCGGCCAGCGGCTGTCCACCGCCACGCAGCAACCGCTGGGAACACTGGCCGAGGCCGGCCATTCACGCCCAGGCTGGCGCGCCGGGTGCTGCACCAGCTCTACCTCGGCTACCCGGATTCGGCGGCCCGCGCGCGGCGTCCCCCCGCAGGGCACCGGTGGCGACGCAGACCAGACCGCGTCACCGGCGGGTCAGGTTGGCTGCACCACGTCCGGTGAAGCGCGTCGTGCGGATGGTGCCCGGCATCCACTGGTGGGGTGGCGACGCCGACACCGGATTCGCGCGCATCGACCGGTATCGTTACCGCGGTGACGATCGGGGAATTCCAGCAGGCATTCCAGCAAGCACTGCCCGTTTTCGCCGATGTGGACACCGGCGTCGACGATGCGATGGCGCTGGTGTATCTGCTGGCCAGCCCCGACGCGGAGCTGGTCGGGATCGCCTCCACTGGTGGCAATGTCACGGTGGATCACGTGTGCCGCAACAATCTCGGCCTGCTCGAACTGTGCCGGGCCGGCTCGATCCCGGTGTCCCGCGGTGCCGATCAACCACTGAGCGCGCCGATGCGCACCGCCGAAGATACCCACGGTCCTGCCGGGGTGGGCTATGCCGAATTACCCACGCACACCCGCGAACTGACCGAGTACGACGCGGCCGAGGCTTGGGTGCGGGCCGCTCACGCGTTGCCGGGCGAGTTGATCGGCTTGGTCACCGGGCCGCTGACCAACCTTGCACTGGCGGTGCGCGCCGAACCGAATCTGCCCGCCCTGCTGCGCCGGTTGGTGATCATGGGCGGCTCCTTCGACTACCGCGGGAACACCACCCCGGTGGCCGAGTGGAACATCAGCGTCGACCCGGAGGCGGCCGCCGAGGTGTTCGATGCATGGGGGCGGGCCGCGGAGTCGACAATGATTGAACCGCACCAGCTTCCGATCGTCTGCGGACTGAACCTCACCGAGAACATCGCGCTGACGCCGGCGATCCTGGCACGGCTGGCCGGTGCGGCGGGTTCGACGACGGTGGCGATGAGCGTGCTCGACTCCCGGGGTATCAGGTCGGTGGCCGACAACCCACTGATCCGGGCACTCGAGGATGCGATGCGGTTCTATTTCGAGTTCCACTTCGACCAGGGTGAAGGCTATCTGGCGCACCTGCACGACCCGCTCGCCGCGGCGGTGGCGCTGGATCCAGGCCTGGTGCAGACCCGGGCCACGACCGTCGACGTCGAGCTCACCGGAACGCTCACCCGCGGGATGACCATCGCCGACTGGAGCAGGCACTGGCGCCGGGAGCACAACGCGCACGTCGGAATGGACGTCGACCCGGCAGCCTTCTTCGATCGATTCATCGACCGGGTGGGGCCCTTCGCGCGCGGGCTGGCTCATTCGTAGACGCCTTCCAGATACCACCGGCGCTGCCGGTAGCACAGCAGCAGCGCGGTGCCCGGCTCACCGCCGGACCGGTTGTCGCCCACCAGGACCTGCGCCCGCGCCGTACGACCGGTCCTGGCCCCGTGGCCTTGATCCCACCACCGTTCGTCAACCGGCCACGGCCCGGCCCACCAGCTCAGGTCACCTCGGTAGTGGCCGTCCAATCGGGCGGGTTCGGCGGTGAACATCCCGCGAGTGGTCACCCGTACCGGATTGCCTTCGGCGTCAAGCAGTTCCACCGGATCGTCGAGGATGACCGCCGGGGCGGGCTCCGGCAGCCGGCCGGGCCAGGGCCGGTCCGGGGCGGCCCTGGGCACCTGTTCGTCACCGAGCGGGGTCAAGGTGATGCGCTCGGCAGGCCCGCGCCCACCCGAGCGCACCGGCAACTGCACCGCCTCCTGACCCAATAGGCCCTGCACCCGGATCAACGCCCGGCGGGCCCGCAGCCGGTCCTCCTCCCCGAGGCCGCCCCACAGCGGAAGCTGAAGCGCCTCGGCGGAAACAATTTCCACCGGCTGCAACCGCAACATGATCACCGGCGCGTTCGGTCGGTCGTCGGACCTGCGTTTGTTGAGCCAGCCGTCGAGCTGCCAGCGGACCCGGTCGGCGGTGGCCTCCTCGGTGAGCGGTTCGGCACATCGCCATACCCGGGTGATCTCACTACCGGTTGCCGTGACGGCATGGATGGCCAGCCGAGTGCACCCGACTCCGGCCGCCTCCAGGCTGCGATGGAGGGCACCGGCCAGCGTCCTGCCCGCGAACGCGGCGGCGTCGACTCGATCGATCGGCGGATCGCAGTGCAGCACTGCATCGAGGTCGGCCGCCGGTTCCCGGCCCGACGGCCCGCGCATCGGTTCGCCGCGCGCGAACCGGTGTGCGGCTACCGCATCGGCACCGAACCGGGAGGACACATCGGTGCGGGACAGCACCGCGAACTGGCCGAAGTTACGAATCCCCATGCGCCACAACAGGTCGGCCAGCTCTTCGCGACCCGGACCGGACAGACTCGGTTCGGCGGCCAACTGCCGGATGGACAGGGCGGACAGAAACGCCGCATCGGCACCGGGTTCGATCACCCTGCCGGCCCGGGCGGCGAAGACCGCCGTCGCCAATTGATCGGCAATACCCACCTGACATTCGGCACCGGCAGCGGCCACCGCGTCGACCAACCGCTCGGCGGCGGCCTGTTCGGAACCGAAGTAACGGGCCGCCCCGGTAACGGACAACACCAGCAGGCCGGGGCGCAGCACCTCGGCACGGGGCACCACGTCGTCCACCGCCGCGGTCACCCCCTCGAAGAACCGAGCGTCACGGGCGGGATCGGCGGTGGCCACATGCAGCTGCGGGCATCGCGCCTGTGCCTCCCGGCGGCGCAGCGTGCGGCGCACCCCGCCCGCGCGAGCGGCCGCCGAACAGGCGATCACCCGGTTGGCCAGCGTGACCGCCACCGGGGCCGTCGCCGGCAACCCGGCGGCGGCCGCCGCGGCCACCGCCGGCCAGTCCATGCACCAGATCGCCAACACCCGCCCACTCACGTCAACCCACCCGGGACCGCGCGGCACGGCCCTGCGCCCGGACGGACAACCGCACCCTGCTGATTCGTCCACAGCCCGCCACCGGGACACCACCCCTGCCCGCGGTTATCTCGTAGCCGCGCACCCGGGCGTCGAGGCGCATCGTGGCACCCTGCCACTCCCCCCGTGCGATCAGCAGGGTGCAGCCCTTCTGCCGGGCCCGGGCCACCACCGCCCGTGCCCGGGTGGCGGTCACCGTTCGGCCGGCCAGACCCAGCACGACCAGGTCCATCCCGTCCATCAACACCGCGGCCACTTCCACCGGATCGGTGCCCGGGTCCGGGATCACCGCGAACCGGCTCAGATCCGCCCCCATCTCCGCGGCGGCCAGCAAGCCGAAGTCGGGCAATCCGACGACGGCCACGTGGCCACCGCCGGCTGTCACGGCGGCGGCCATGCTCACCGGTAGGGAGCGGGCTCCCGAGACCACCGCCACCGCCCCCCGCGGCAACCCCCCGGGCAGCAGCTCTGCCAGCGATTCGGGAACCGGTAGCAAACTTTCCGAGGCCGGTAGAACCGCCTCGGCGGGGTCCGGGGCCGGCGGCGCGGCACCGACCTTCCCCCCGACCGCCGCCATCTGACGACGGAGCTGTTGTAGCTGTTCAGCACGGTTGAGCTGACGCTCCCCCAGGGCAATCGGCGCCGCCAACGCTCACCTCCAGCCGCGATCGATGTGCACTATATTCGAACGCATGTTCGATGATGTGAGTAAACACCCACCTCCCGACAGCGTCAAGCGTTGGGGACGCCCGTGACAGATGGGACGAGAGAGACGATCACGCCACCTCCTAGCCCCCGCCGCGACGCCGTCACCCGGGCTGGCACCATGCACTCAGGCGGGTCCACCCAACGACGGGACCGCGGGGAAAGGGGACGACACGATGGCACAGAACAGCGAGCAGGCCGAGAAACTCGCCCACCGAGACGGCTTCGTCGCCGCGCTGGATCAAAGCGGCGGCAGCACTCCCAAGGCGTTGAAGCTCTATGGCATCGCCGAGGACGAGTACACCGGTGACGAAGCGATGTTCGACCTGGTTCACCAGATGCGCACCCGGATCATCACCAGCCGCAGCTTCAACGGCGACCGGATCATCGCCGCGATCCTGTTCGAGATGACCATGGACCGCGACATCGAGGGCCGCCCGACCGCCGACTACCTGTGGAACGTCAAGAACATCGTGCCGATCCTCAAGGTCGACAAGGGCCTGGCCGCCGAACAGGACGGCGCCCAGGTGATGAAACCCATCGACGGTCTCGACGATTTGCTCTCCCGCGCGGTTGCCAAAGGCATCTTCGGCACCAAGATGCGCTCGGTCGTGAAACTGCCCGGCGGCGGGCTCGACGCCGTCGTCGACCAGCAGTTCGAGGTGGCCCGTCAGATCCTGGCCGCCGGCCTGGTGCCGATCATCGAACCCGAAGTCGACATTCACTCCCCCAAGAAGGGTGCGGCCGAAGACCAGCTCAAAGCCGCGATCATCGACCACCTCGGCGCACTCGGCGACGATCAGCAGGTCATGCTCAAACTCACCCTGCCCGACACCGACGACCTCTACCGCGATCTGGTCGACCACCCCAAGGTGATGCGGGTGCTCGCCCTGTCCGGCGGCTACTCCCGCGCCGAGGCCTGCGAACGACTGGCACGCAACCACGGTGTCATCGCCAGCTTCTCCCGCGCGCTGACCGAGGGACTGACCGCCCAGCAGAGCGACGCGGAATTCGACAAGACGCTCGACGCAGCGATCGCCGAAATCGCGGCCGCGTCAAGGACTTAACCGAGAATCACTCCCACTCGATGGTGCCGGGTGGCTTGCTCGTGATGTCGAGCACCACCCGGTTCACCTCGGGCACCTCGTTAGTGATGCGGGTGGAGATACGCTCGAGCACCTCATAGGGCACCCGCGTCCAGTCAGCGGTCATCGCGTCCTCACTGGACACCGGCCGCAGCACGATCGGATGGCCATAGGTGCGTCCGTCACCCTGAACACCGACCGAACGGACATCACCCAGCAGCACCACCGGGCACTGCCAGATCTGGCCGTCCAGACCGGCCGATGTCAGTTCCTCGCGGGCGATCAAGTCGGCGCGGCGCAGCGTGTCCAACCGGGCCGCCGTCACCTCGCCGACGATCCGAATGCCCAGCCCCGGCCCCGGGAAAGGTTGGCGCGCAACGATTTCCTCAGGTAGGCCCAGTTCACGACCGACCGCACGCACCTCGTCCTTGAACAGCAGCCGCAGCGGCTCGACGAGCTTGAACTTCAGGTCGGCCGGCAAGCCGCCGACATTGTGGTGACTCTTGATGTTCGCCGTTCCGGTTCCTCCGCCGGATTCGACGACGTCCGGATACAGGGTGCCCTGCACCAGGAAATCGATGGGGTGGCCCCCGGAATCGGCATCGGAGTCACCCTCGGCCAGTAGGTCGCGCACCGCACCTTCGAACGCGCGGATGAACTCCCGGCCGATGATCTTGCGCTTGCCCTCCGGGTCGTGTACCCCGGACAGCGCCTCGAGGAACCGCGCCTCGGCGTCCACTGTCACCAGCCGGGCACCGGTGGCGGCCACGAAATCCCTTTGCACCTGCGCCCGTTCGCCGGCACGCAACAAACCGTGGTCGACGAACACACACGTCAGCCGATCCCCGACGGCGCGCTGCACCAGCGCCGCGGCCACCGCGGAGTCCACTCCGCCGGACAGCCCGCAGATGGCCTTGCCGTCACCGATCTGCTGGCGCACCTGCTCGATCAGACTCTCGGCGATGTTCGCCGGTGTCCAGCTGGCCCCGATTCCGGCGAAATCGTGCAGGAACCGGCTGAGCACCTGCTGCCCGTGCGGCGTGTGCATGACCTCCGGGTGGTACTGCACCCCGGCCAGCCGGCGTGCCCGGTTCTCGAACGCCGCGACAGGCGCACCGGAGCTGACCGCCACCACCTCGAAGCCGCTGGGGGCAGCGGTGACGGCGTCGCCGTGGCTCATCCACACCGGCTGCTTACCCGGCAGCCCCGAATGCAGTTCGCCGCCAAGCACTTCCATTTCAGTGCGGCCGTACTCACTGGTGCCGGTGTGGGCTACCTCACCGCCGAGGGCCTGCGCCATGGCCTGAAAGCCATAGCAGATCCCGAACACCGGCACGTCGAGATCGAACAGGGCGGGATCGAGCTGCGGTGCTCCCTCGGCGTAGACACTGGCCGGCCCGCCGGACAGCACGATCGCCTGCGGATCCTTGGCCTTGATCTCGTCGACGGTCGCGGTGTGCGGGATGACCTCGGAAAACACCCGGGCTTCCCGGACTCGTCGCGCGATCAGCTGGGCGTACTGGGCACCGAAGTCGACCACCAACACGGGGCGAGGCGATGGGGAACTCACGCAATGAGTCTAGTGCGACGGATCGGCCCACCAGCGGCCATCCGGCCGCAGGCATGTTCTGTGCCGAGAACGGGACGAGAACGGGAATGGACAGCACACAGGACACAACAGCGGAGGTCGACCGTGCTGGTCTACCCGACGCGGTGCGCGACGACCTCGACGGCAGGTTCACCATCCGACACTCCGGCCACGAGCTGGAGTTGACGACGCGGGAGCCGACTGCGGTGGCCCCGCGGACCAGGCCGGTCCTGCTGCCCCGACGCGCGCCGCGCTGGCACGCCGAGGAAGCGGTCGACGACTACCGGCCGGTGTTGACCGGTTCGATCGGCAGGTTGCGTAGGCCACCGGGTGCGTCGACGGGCACCACTGGGTTCTTCGGCGCGATCGGCGCCAGCCGCTGATACGGCTGACCCTGCTGGGGCCGTTGATCGTCTTCGTTCTTGTTGGGCCACAACGACGTTGCGCGTTCAGCCTGCGCGGTGATCGACAGCGACGGGTTGACGCCGAGGTTGGCCGAGATGGCCGCGCCGTCCATGACATGCATGCTCGGGTAGCCGTGCACCCGCTGATAAGGGTCGATCACACCGTTGTCCGGAGTCTCCGCGATCGCGGCGCCGCCGAGGAAGTGGGCGGTCAGCGGGATGTTGAACAACTCACCCCAGGTCCCGCCGGCCACGCCGTCGATCTTCTCGGCGATCCGCCGGGTGACCTGGTTGCCCACCGGAATCCAGGTCGGGTTGGGCTCGCCGTGGCCCTGCTTACTGGTCATCCGGCGCAGGCCGAGTACACCGCGTTTGGTGTAGGTGGTGATCGAGTTGTCCAGGTGCTGCATCACCAGCGAGATCATGGTGCGCTCACTCCAGCGACGCGGGCTGAGCATCCGCAGCATGCTCTTCGGGTCTTCGCCGGCGTTGACGAACAGCTGCTTCCAGCGCGGCACGTCACTGCCGTCGGGTCCCGGTCCGTCGGTCATCAGGGTTTGCAGCAACCCCATCGCGTTGGAGCCCTTGCCGTAGCGGCAGGGCTCGATGTGGGTGTCCGGGGTGGGATGGATCGACGACGTGATGGCCACACCATGGGTGAGGTCGAGGTCGGGGCGCGCCTGCAGTCGGCCGGCGCCCACGATCGATTCGGAATTGGTGCGGGTCAGCACGCCCAGCTTGTCGGACAGCTTGGGCAGGGTGCCGGTGTCGCGCATCTTGAACAGCAGCTGCTGAGTGCCCCAGGTGCCCGCCGCGAGGATCAGCTGATCGGCGGTGAAGGTGCGCCGGCTCTTGCGGACGACCCGCCCCGTACGCGCGGTGTGGATCTCCCAGACACCGTCGGGGCGCTGGCGGAAACCGGTGACGGTGGTCATCGGAAACACTTGCGCCCCAGCCTTTTCAGCTAATCCGAGGTAGTTCTTGACCAGGGTGTTCTTGGCACCGTGCCGACATCCCGTCATGCACTCGCCACACTCGATGCAGCCGGTTCGCGCCGGACCGACGCCGCCGAAGTAGGGATCCGGGACGGTCTTTCCCGGCGCCTTCTCCCCGTTCGGCCCGAAGAAGACGCCGACGGGGGTCGGGGTGAAGGTGTCGCCGACGCCCATCTCGTCGGCCACTTCCTTCATGATGCGGTCGGCGTCGGTGAACGTCGGGTTCTTGACCACACCCAGCATCCGCTGCGCCTGGTCGTAGTGCGGCATGAGCTCGGCGCGCCAGTCGGTGATGTTCTTCCATTGCGGGTCGTTGAAGAACGGGGCCGGCGGCACGTACAGGGTGTTGGCGTAGTTCAACGACCCGCCGCCCACCCCGGCGCCGGCCAGGATCATCACGTTGCGCAGCAGATGGATGCGCTGGATGCCGTAGCACCCGAGTTTGGGCGCCCAGAGGAACTCCCGCAGCCGCCACGACGTCTTGGCGAACTCGTGGTCGGCGAAGCGTCTGCCGGCTTCCAGGACACCGACTTTGTAGCCCTTCTCGGTGAGCCGAAGGGCGCTGACGCTGCCGCCGAAACCAGAACCGATGATCAGGACGTCGAAATCAGGCTCCATGGATCCAGTATGAACTTACCCGTCGGTAACATGCTAGATAGGGATGCCTAACTTCCCCGAGTTCGCCCTGGCGAGCAGACACAAACTTATAGAAATTCGGGCCGAAATCCATAAGTTTGTGTCTGCTCGGCGCGGGAGCGCGGTGACTATCCCCAGCCACCCCGGAACCTGACTGCCGCCGTCGCGGCCCAGGCACCAGCATCGCCGGCATGTCGGATCTGCTGAAGGCGCTGCGCGCCACAGGGGGGATCGCCACCACCACTCAGTTGTTGGCCGGCATGACGCGCCAACAACTCGACGCCCAGGTACGCCGAGGCAGCTTGATCCGCGTGTGGTCCGGGGTCTACACGGCACGGACGCCGACCATGGCCGACCGGCTCGCAGCACTGGACGTGGTCATGGGCCAAGAAGCGGTGGCATGCCTGGGCACCGCTGCTGCCCTGTACGGCTTCGATACCGAAAGAACCGCCACAATCCACGTGTTCGACGACGGCACCCGGATGCGCCCGACGGTCGGCCTGATGGTGCATCAGCGCACCGGTGCACCGATCCAGCGGATCGCCGGCCGGCTGGCGACAACGCCTGCCTGGACTGCCGTCGAGGTGGCCAGGCAACTCCCACGGCCCCGTGCACTCGCGACGCTCGACGCGGCTCTGCACTCAGCGTGGTGCACTCGGGAGCAACTCGTGCAGGCCGTCGCCGAACAACGCGGCAGGCGGGGAATCGTCACAGTGCGGACACTGCTCAACGTCGCTGACGGCCGCGCGGAGTCCGCCATGGAAAGCGAGACCAGGCTGGTGATGATCGACTACGGACTGCCGTCACCAGAGCTGCAGTACGAAATCCAGGGCCTCGATGGCCAACGGTGGCGGGTCGACTTCGCGTGGCCGGACGCGAAGGTCGCCGCGGAGTACGACAGCGTCGAGTGGCATGCCGGGCGCGCCGAAATGCTCCGGGACAAGTCGCGCTTCGCGGGAATCCAAGAAGCGGGCTGGACCGTCATCCCGATCGTCGGACGCGATGTCCGCATGAAGCCCGGTCGGCTCGCCGATCGGATCGCGTCACACCTAGCCACCAACCCGCCAGCAGACACAAACTTATAGAAATTCGGGCCGAAATCCATAAGTTTGTGTCTGCTCGGCGGGAGCGAACCTAGCTGCCGACGGTGAGACCGACTTTCTGGAATTCCTTGAGATCGCAGTACCCCGCCTTGGCCATGGAGCGGCGCAGACCCCCGACCAGGTTCAGCGACCCGAACGGATCGTCGGAAGGTCCGTTGAGTACCCGGTCCAGCGACGGGCGCTCCCCCATCGCGACCTGCAGCAGCGCCCCGCGAGGCAGCGACGGATGCGCGGCCGCCGACGGCCAGAACCAGCCGTCACCGGGGGCCTCGGCCGCCGAGGCCAGCGGGGTGCCGAGCACCACCGCGTCGGCGCCGCAGGCAATGGCCTTGGCCAGGTCACCGGAGGTGTGGATGTCGCCGTCGGCCAGCACGTGCACGTAGCGTCCGCCGGTCTCGTCCAGGTATTCACGCCGAGCAGCCGCTGCATCGGCGATCGCGGTGGCCATCGGGACGCTGATGCCCAGCACCTCGTCGCTGGTGGTCACCCCGGAGGTGGACCCATAGCCGACGATGACGCCGGCCGCGCCGGTCCGCATCAGGTGCAGCGCGGTGCGGTGGTCGAGCACCCCACCGGCCACCACCGGGATGTCCAGTTCGGAGATGAACGTCTTCAAGTTCAGCGGCTCACCGACACCGTGATCCTGGGCCACCCGCTCCGCCGAGATGATGGTGCCCTGAATGACCAGCAGGTCGATGCCGGCAGCGACCAGCGTCGGCGTCAGCAACTGGGCGTTCTGCGGGCTCACCCGCACGGCCGTGGTCACCCCGGCATCGCGGATGCGGGCCACCGCAGCACCCAGCAGCTCCGGGTCCAGCGGGGCGGCGTGCAGCTGCTGCAGCAGCCGGACGGCGGCCACCGGTTCGGGCTCCTTGTCGGCGGCCTCGATCACCTGGGCGATCTTGGCCTCGACGTCGGCGTGCCGGCCGATCAGCCCCTCGCCGTTGAGCACTCCCAGACCGCCGAGGCGACCCAGCTCGATGGCGAACTCCGGGGAGACCAGTGCGTCGGTCGGGTGCGCCATGACTGGGACCTCGAACCGGTAGGCGTCGAGCTGCCAGGCGGTCGACACGTCCTGGGAGGACCGGGTGCGCCGGGACGGGACGATGTTGATGTCGTCGAGTTCATAGGTGCGGCGGGCGGTTCTGCCCATGCCGATTTCAACCATGTCACGCACAAGGGACCCCTAGCGGGCGTAGTAGTTGGGCGCTTCGACAGTCATGGTGATGTCGTGCGGGTGACTCTCCTTGAGGCCCGAGGCGGTGATTCGCACGAACTGGGCATGCTGGAGCTCTTCAATCGTGTGCGCGCCGGTGTAGCCCATCGCGGCACGCAGGCCGCCGGTGAGCTGGTGGATCACGATGGCCAACGGCCCACGGAAGGGCACCCGGCCTTCGATGCCCTCGGGCACCAGCTTGTCCTCAGAGAGCACGTCGTCCTGGAAGTAGCGGTCCTTGGAGTAGCTGCGTCCAGTGGAGCCGGCCGCGCCCCGGCCCTGCATGGCGCCCAGCGAGCCCATGCCGCGGTAGCTCTTGAACTGCTTGCCGTTGACAAAGATCAGGTCACCGGGGGCCTCAGCGGTCCCGGCCAGCAGCGAGCCGAGCATGGTCGTCGAAGCGCCCGCGGCCAGCGCCTTGGCGATGTCGCCGGAGTACTGCAGCCCGCCGTCGGCGATCACCGGAACGCCGTGCGGTGCGCACGCCGCCGTCGCCTCCAGAATCGCCGTGATTTGAGGTGCGCCGACGCCGGCGACCACGCGGGTGGTGCAGATCGACCCTGGTCCGACCCCGACCTTGACGGCGTCGGCACCCGCCTCGACCAATGCCGCCGCCGCGCTGCGGGTGGCGACATTGCCGCCGATGACCTCGACCCGATCGCCCACTGCGGCCTTAACCTTGCCGACCATCTCCAGGACCAGACGGTTGTGCGCGTGGGCAGTGTCGACCACCAGCACGTCGACGCCGGCGTCGGCCAGTGTCATGGCGCGATCCCAGGCGTCGTCGCCGACGCCGATGGCCGCACCCACCAGGAGCCGACCGTCGCTGTCCTTGGTGGCCAGCGGATGTTGCTCGGTCTTGACGAAGTCCTTGACGGTGATCAACCCGGTCAGCCGGCCGTGGCCGTCCACGATCGGCAGCTTCTCGATCTTGTTGCGGCGCAGCAGACCCAGGGCGGCGTCGGCGGTCACGCCCTCCTGCGCGGTAATCAGCGGCGACTTGGTCATCACCTCCGAGACCGGCTTGTTCATGTCGACTTCGAAGCGCATGTCGCGGTTGGTGATGATGCCGACGAGGGAGCCGTTCTTGTCGACGACCGGCAGACCCGAAATACGGAACCGGGCGCACATGGCGTCGACTTCGGCCAGCGTGTTGTCCGGCGAGCAGGTAACCGGGTCGGTGACCATCCCGGCCTCGGAGCGCTTGACCATCTCCACCTGGCCGGCCTGTTCGGTGATCGACAGGTTGCGGTGCAGCACTCCCATGCCACCCTGGCGGGCCATCGCGATGGCCATCCTGGCCTCGGTCACGGTGTCCATCGCCGAGCTGACCAGCGGCACCTTGAGCCGGATCTTCTTGGTCAACTGGCTCGACGTGTCGGCCGTCGCGGGCACCACGTCGGAGGCCGCCGGCAGCAGCAGCACGTCGTCGAACGTCAGGCCGAGCATCGCGATCTTGTTGGGGTCGTCACCGCCGGTGGGAACCGAATCGCCCAGCAGGGCAGTCATGTGCGCGGTGAAGCCGTCGATGCGGCCGGTGCTGCCTTCGGCAATGGTCATCGGTAGGCCCCCATCAGCAGGTGGAATGTGCACCCCATCCTATCGGTTTGGCGCGAGGTTCCCTGGCGCGATACCCGCCGCGCTGCGTAGTGTGGAGCCGTGCGCGACCACCTTCCACCAGGCCTGCCACCCGACCCCTTCGCCGACGACCCCTGCGATCCGTCGGCCGCACTGGACGCTCTGGAGCCGGGCCAGCCGCTCGATCCTCAGGAGCGCGCCGCGGTGGAGGCCGACCTGGCCGACCTCGCGGTCTACGAGGCACTGTTGGCCCACAAAGGCATCCGCGGCTTGGTGGTGTGCTGCGACGAATGCCAGCAGGACCACTATCACGACTGGGATATGTTGCGCGCCAACCTTCTTCAATTGTTGGTCGACGGCACGGTGCGCCCGCACGAGCCGGCCTACGACCCGGAGCCCGACGCCTACGTCACCTGGGACTACTGCCGCGGCTATGCCGACGCCTCGCTCAATGAGGCAACCTCGGACTACGACGGATTCCGCTGAGCGTCCGAATTCGGCGCATCGAAATCTGATCGGCTGACCGGATCGATCCGTTTTGCCGCCTGCCAGCTCACTAGGGCAGCATCGGCATCATCATCGTGGTGCTGATCACAACCGGTGGTTGCCTCTTCGGCGTCTGCATGGCGGTTGACGGGATCGACATGACCGTGCGCGGCGTGCTCGGGTTGGCCGAAGCCGTGGGCACGTCCGCCGCTGCCGGGGCCGAGGACGGCGCGCTCGACTCTTGCAGCACCGCCGTCGAGCTGGCACTGCCCTCCGGCGACGGAGCCGCCGCTGCCGCTGCGGTCGTCGTGGTGGTCGTCACCGGGCCCGCCGACGTAGTGGTCGTCGTCGGCGCGCTGGCCGACGCGGTCGTGGTGGGCAGGGTCGTCGTGGTCGTGGTGCCCAAGGCCGCCGACGAACTGGTGGGCGCCGACGAAACCGCCGTAGTGGTGGGCTCCGTAGTGGTGGGCTCCGTCGTGGCCGGCACCGACGTCGTGGTCGGAGCAGAGCTGGTCGGGGCCGACGTGGTCGGAGCAGAGCTGGTCGGGGCCGACGTGGTCGGTGTCGTCGGGGCCGACGAGGTCGGTGTCGTCGGGGCCGACGAGGTCTGCTCCAGCGGCGTCGTCGGCTCCACCGTGGTCTCCGGCGCGGTGGGTGCCGATGTACCGGTACCCGGGTCATCCGGATTGGTCGACAGGGTGATCGACGGCAGCTCGGGCACGCTGGTCGGCGGCACCTCGGGGCCGTTGGTCTGGGTGACGGGGGCCGGGATCAGCTCGGTCGCCGACGGCGGCACCGTGTAGGTGATACCGGGCGGCACGGTGGCTTCGGGGTCCTTCTGCACGACCTTGGCCGACAGTTGGTTCCACTGGTCGAGCAGCTCCTGCTTCTGCTGCTCGTCGCCGACGCTGGCGACCTGGTTGCTGACGGCTACCAGCTTGTCCTGGGCCTGCTGCCAGTCACCCTCGGCGACGAGCTGCTGCACCTGAGCGAGCTGCTCCTTGGCCGAGGCCAGCGCCACCTGGTCGTCGCGGACCTGCTTGGGTGCGCCGAACATCATCGTGCGTAGGCCGTAAAGCGCGTCACCCGGTCCGGCACCGGCAACCACCGCACCGAACCCGCCGATCGCGAGCACACCGGCGGCAACCGCGCCGACGATGCTCAGCCCGCGCCGGCTACGTCCACTGTTGTGCTTCTCGGCCAGCCCGGTCCGCAGCGCCGCGATGGCGTCGCGCTCGGTGATCAGCCCGGTCGCGGGAGGCCAGCGCATCTCGTCGCGCCAGTCCCCCAGCAGGGCGGCCAGAACCGCGTCGGCCTGGTCCTGCGGCACCGGCGCCTGACCGGCGGCCAGGGCGTCGAGGAACCGGTCGGTGCCGACGATTGCGTCCAGCGATGAGTCGTCGCTGCGTGAGTTGCGTCCGAAGTCAGGCATAGTCGTGACCTGCCGCGGCAATCTCGTTCTTGAGTTTCGCCAGTGCCCGGTGCTGCGCGACTCGCACAGCACCAGGAGTGCTGCCGACAGCGTCGGCGGTCTCCTCGGCCGACAGCCCGACGACGATGCGCAGCATCAGGATTTCGCGCTGTTTCTCCGGAAGAATTTGAAGCAACTTCGTCATCCGCGCCGCGGAGTCAGAATTGACCGCCATCTGCTCGGGCCCGGCCTCGAGCGAGTACCGCTCCGGCACCACGTCGGTGGGGTCGGACTTGTTTCGAGCCGCGGCGCGATGTGCGTCGGCGACCTTGTGCGCAGCGATGCCGTACACGAAGGCCAGGAAGGGGCGACCCTGATCCTGGTAGCGCGGCAGCGCCTGTATGGCGGCCAAGCAAACCTCCTGTGCGACGTCATCGGCAGAGAGGCCTACCCGTTCCGTGGCGCCCAGGCGAGCCCGGACATAACGGACCACGATGGGACGGATGGTCTCCACAACTTCACGGAGGGCATCCCGGCTGCCAGCCACAGCTTCAGCAACGGCCGCGTCGAGACGATCTCCTGGAATTGTCATCGACGGCGATATCTCCAACGTTACGAACGGGACGATTCCCGGCAGCCATTCAGCTAGACAATATCGGCCCAACTTGCCGATCGGGCGTTAGCTGCCGCCCCACCGGCCGCCGCGCCGCGTAATAAGCGCTGCGGATTCGTCTTTGATTCCCGAGACCTGCTGTGACGTAAGCGTTGCACTACCGATATCGGCGAGCAGGCACGCCACCGCCCAACGCAGCGGTACAAGACCGTGCGCGCGCGTGTCGGCGAGCGCGGCGTCGGCGATCACGCGCGCACGGTCGGGCAAGCCGGCACAGCACAGCGCCGCGGCGAGCACCACATCGCTCTTGACCCGATGCCGTCGCAGGCCGGGCGCAGCGCCCGCGGCAAGCTCTGCCCCGAGCTGAGCGTGCGCCAGTGCGTCGTCGCCGCGTCCGCCGGCCATCGCCAGTTCGGCATTCACCCACGCGAGCCTGATGGCGTGCCGGGGCGGGGTCGGTCCGGTCCGACGCATCGCGTCCTGCGCCCGCTCGAGCAGCCTCGCCGACGCCGCCAGTCGGCCGACCCCCAGTGCGTCGGCCGCGAGACCCACCGCGGCGTCGACTGCAGCCTCGTGTGCCATCGGTTCATCACCGGCCGCCAGCGCGGCCGCCAGTGCGCGACCGTCCCACCCCGCGGCGACGCGGTGGCCACCGAGCTGGCGCAGCAAGGAGGCCTCGGTGCTCAGCGACAGCGACACCAGCGCCCCGGAAGGCCGCCGGCGACGCAGCGCGGCGAGGTCCGCGCGGGCCGCGCTGTAGCGGCCCTGACCGCCAGCGGCGACGGCGCGCAACCAGAGTCCGGGGGTCGAGGGCGCCGCGGGCAGCGGCCAGCAGCCGGGGTCCCCGCCGAAGGCCGCGGCGCTCAGCGTGGAGGTGTCCATCTCAGCGGCGACGCTATCAAGGCGCCGTAGACGGTGGCGTCAGTTAACAGTTTGTGGTCGTTGTGTTACAGCCATGTCAACAACGTGCCCGGCGCGAAAAAATCAGCGGCCGACCGCCCGCAGCCCGTAGTGCACAAACCACTCGGGCACCGGCCGCTGCGCAAGCGATCTAGCACCTCAGCCGGCGATGATGGGTCGCAATGATGAACGCGATGTAAATTCTCAAGCTGCCGTTATGTGATTGAGCACATGACGTGACTATTGACGCGGTTTGCACGCCACCCTAATTTTGTCCTCACGAGTAGTCATCGGCGACAGTGCTCGGATCGGTTCCACAACTCACGTGTGCGAAATGTGCGCGGAGAGAGGGGTTTTCCAATGCCACAGCCGCAGCAGCTACCGGGTCCCAATGCCGACATCTGGGATTGGCAGATGCAAGGCCTTTGCCGAGGCGTTGATTCGTCGATGTTCTTCCATCCCGACGGCGAGCGCGGCCGTGCCCGCGCCCAGCGCGAAATGCGGGCCAAGGAGATGTGCCGGCGTTGCCCGGTGATCACTCAGTGCCGCTCGCACGCTCTTGCCGTCGGTGAGCCCTACGGCATTTGGGGCGGCTTGTCCGAATCCGAGCGTGAATTGTTGCTGAAGCGCGGAATTCGCCGCACAGCCTGATATCCAGCAAACACCAAAGAGGCCCATCCCGGCTTGGGGAGGGCCTCTTTGTCTGCGCGGGTGCGGGTGTGCGCTAACTCGCCCCGTCCGACAGCCACTCCTCGAACGTGGTTGCCTCGATCCGGGCGTTGACACCGGGCAGCAGCACGTTGCCCGCCAATTCGATGCCCAACGGACCCGACCAGGTGGGCACCAGCGTGATGGCGCGGCCGAGGACGGCGTGGGTTCGCCGCGCCATGTCGACGAGGTCCTGGGTTTCCGGTCCGGCCACGTCGACATGGCGGCCCTGCGGTGGTTCGGCCGCGACTTCGGCCAGGACGCGGGCGATGTCGTCGGGGGCGATCGGCTGCACCAACAGCGGCGCGATGGTGGCGACACCGCCATCCTCGGTCCAGCTGGCGGCCATCGCCGCGAAGTCGTGGAATTGGGTGGCCGGGACGATGGTCCACGGCACCGGACCGTCCTCGACCAGGCGTTCCTGCTCGCGCTTGCCGACATAGTGGGCGGTGCCACCGTCGGTCCGGTGGAGGCCGACGATCGACAGCAGCACGTGGTGGCCGACGCCGGCGCGCCGCTCGGCAGCGAGCAGATTTGTCGTTGTCGTTGCGAAGTACTCACGGGTCTCGTCGGGGCCGATGGGTGGCGAGCTGATGGCATCGACCACCGCGTCGACGCCGGCGAGCGCGTCGTCCAGCCCCTCTCCGGTGAGGAGATCGATACCGACCGAGCGACTGATCCGCACGGCATCGTGGCCGAGGGCTTCCAGCGCGGCGACGGTACGCGCGCCGATGTTGCCGGTGGCACCGGCTACCGCAATTCGCATGATGACCTCCAGGTCTTGTCGCATGTCACTCCAGCCAACGCCGCTGCGCCGACAAAGTCATCCCGAGATGTCATCCCGAGATGACCGGAATCGTGAGAACCGAGGCTCCGGGGCCCCAGTGCACGACACCGCGCCCGCGCCCGCTCGGCGGGTACCGTGCCGGCAGGTGCCCGAACAGCGGGTTGAGCGGCTCCAGATAACGCCCTGAGATCAGCAGCCGCATCTCGTCGCCAGCGCGGAACAGCGTCGACGACGCACTGAGCGCGATCTCGGTGCGCACGGCCTCTCCCGGTGACAGTGGGCGCAGAACATCTGGCTGGCGCAGCGCCAGCCGCAGCCGGGCGTCGGCGATGCGGTCGCGCCCGTAACCGTAGGACCCCTCGAACGGGACGTACTGGCCCGCGCTCCACTTCTCCACGCCGACGAACAGATGTGCGTCGTCAGCGCCTTCGAGGGAGAACGTCAGCAGCAGGCTCATCGGGCCGGTGATCTCGGTGTCGCGGTCGAAGCGGTGGGTGAACGCGACGGCCTGGCGCCGCAGCCGGAACACCGCGCATCCGGTGTCGACGGGCTCGGCTATGCCCAGTGTGCCGTCGTCGCCGAGGTGCACAGTGGTCCACCGGGTGCGCGCCAGCGGCCACTGCTCTTCGTTGCGCACCTGGGCCACGGCGTCGCCGCGCTCGCGCACCTCGAGCCGGACCCGCGGCAGGGCGGGCACGTCGAGCCCCTTGAGGTGACGGTCGAAGAACGCGGTCTGTACACGTTGGGCGTCGTCGCCGTAGAAGGCGGCCCACTTGCCACCGCGATGGGTGTAGGCGGTGCGCTCCACCGCTGCGGCGCACTCAATGAGCCGCCAGGAGCCCTGGCTGTGCAGGTTGTGGTCGGAGAAGCTGGCGCAGGCCAGGATCGGCACCTCGATGCGCGACAGATCGGGGGTCAGCGATTCCCACCAGTCGTCGAGCAGCGGATGCCGCCGGCGCTGCGCACCGAGATCGTCCGCCAGGCGGGCGCGGCGGCGGGTCATCGTCGTCCAGATCAGCGAGAAGCCCCGCTCGGGAATGCCGCCGGGGGTCATGAAATCGCGGTAGGCGTCGGTGAAGCCCTCCCAGGGACAGATCGCCGCCAGGTGTGGCGGCTGCATGGCCGCGACCTTGTATTGGGAGATCGCCAGATAGGAGACGCCGAGCATGCCCACCCGGCCGTTGCACCACGGTTGGGCCGCAGCCCACTCGATGAGGTCGTAGGCATCGCGGGCCTCGTCGTCGGACAACAACGAGCCCACACCGTCGGAGGTCCCGGCCCCCCTCGCGTCGGCGTTGATCACGACATAGCCGCGCGCCACCCAGGCCACCGGATCTGGCGCCTCCCAGCCGGTCTCACTCGAAATCCGGTACGGTTGAGGATGATTCATGATGCGATACTGGAAATTCAGGCGCCAGCCCCGGCGCGTGCGGGTGGGCAGCACATCCTTGCCATAGGGGTGAACGCACATCAGCACCGGGAAGGGGCCTTCACCCGGCGGTCGATACACGTTGGCGCGCAACATAACCCCGTCCCGCATGGGCACCGAGACATCGTGATCCTTGATCAGGTTGGCCGGCGCGGTGACCACCGTGACCGGCGGTCGCAGGAATGCCTTGAGTCGGCGGCGAGCATAGGCCGCGGCGCCGGGCCGGCACCAGGGCCGGTCGTATCGCGCCGCCATG
The DNA here is from genome assembly GCF_054073305.1 of Mycolicibacterium sp. CBM1. Taxonomy (NCBI): domain Bacteria; kingdom Bacillati; phylum Actinomycetota; class Actinomycetes; order Mycobacteriales; family Mycobacteriaceae; genus Mycobacterium; species Mycolicibacterium sp. CBM1. Next base: position 203,896 of record NZ_JBSXPP010000007.1, read on the forward strand.
TCAGCGCGGGGACCAGCTGGGTGTGCGCTTGTCAACGAAGGCCTGCACGCCCTCGAAGGCGCACGCCTCCATCATGTTGGCGGCCATCGTTGCGCCGGCGTCGGCATAGGCGCCCTCGATGCCGGTCTCGATCTGGCGGTAGAACAGGGCCTTGCCCATCGCGACCGCGACGCCCGGCTTGGCGACAATGCGCGAAATGAGTTGTTCCACTTGATCATCCAGCCCGTCAGGTGCCGCCACCCGGTTGACCAGTCCCAGATCGCGGGCCTGCTCGGCCGAGATGAAGTCACCGGTGACCAGCATCTCGAAGGCAGCCTTGCGGGGCACGTTGCGAGTCAGCGCCACACCCGGGGTCGAGCAGAACAGACCGACGTTGATGCCGCTGACCGCGAAACGGGCGTCATGGCTGGCCACCGCGAGGTCGCACATCGCCACCAGCTGACAACCCGCGGCTGTCGCCATACCGTGCACACGGGCGATCACCGGGACCGGCAGGCGTTGGATGGCGAGCATGACGGCGGTGCACTGGGCGAACAGCCGCTGGTAATACTCGAGAGACGGTTCGGCCCGCATCTCCTTCAGATCATGGCCGGCACAGAAGGCCTTGCCCGCCGCGGCCAGGATCACCACGCGCACCGTGTCGTCGGCGGCGAGCGCGTCCAGCGCCTCACCCAGCGCGGTCAGCATCGCCTCCGAAAGTGCGTTGAAGGCGCCGGGTCGGTTCAGCGTCAATGTGACGACACCCCGGTCGTCGCGGTGGTGCAGCAGCAGTTCGTCCATCGCATCGCCCCATTCGTGGATGTGTTCGGGACGCTAGCACCGAAGCGCCGGCTGATGCCCGAAGAAATCCCGGGTCCTGCGGGCGCCAAATCTGCTGTTGCCACACCGGCACAACGGTCTCGGCGTGATGACCGGTTACGCGCAACCGTCACGCACCTTCGTCGGCCAGGCCAGACGGTCACCAAAGGCCAGGCCATCGGCGATGTCGGCTGCACGGGGAGCTGCACCGGGCCACATCTGCACTTCGAGGTGCTGCCATGCCACTGAACAGCCGTAACGGCATCTCGGGGCGGGTCAACCCGCGCAACTACCTGTCTCTGTCAGAGTCGACGGACGGAAGTCGTCGGCGAACACGAGCACTCAGGCAGGTGTGGACTGCATCGAGCCGAAGAAGTAGGTCTCGCGTCCGGTCGGGTAGCCGCCGCCGTCGGTGGCGATGTGCACGTGGTCGAAGTGATTGGCGGTCTCGTTGCCGTAGTCGGCCGTCCAACTCGGGGCGCCGATGCCGGGATAGAAGCCCTGCCGCCAGATCACGTGCAGCACGCCCCACCGCTCGGCGTTCGCCAGGGCGTACCCGGCGATCTGGTTGCCCAGCTCGATTCCCTCGGGCGAGTGGTAGTTCGGGATCATCACGTCGATGGCCAGGCCGTTAGGGTGCCACTTGAGCGGGTCCTGTCGATACCCGCCGATCGTCTTGATCTCCAGGAACATCACGCTGATGGCCCGCGCCGCCCAGATGGTGTGGATCTGCAGGCCTTCTTCCGGCGCGACACCGCGCGGGAGGCTGAGCTGATAATCGGTGGCCGCGACCGGCGCGCTCGCGGCCAACAGCTCGGCTTCGGCGGGGTGGGCCAGCCGCGGGGAGCCGATGTCCGGGACCTGCGCGGCCGACGTTGCGGCTGCTTGGCCCGGCGCGGGAGCGGGCCGGTTCTCCGTGCCCTGGGCATAGAACATCGCCGCCGAAATCGCGACCGCTCCCCCGGCCGCGAGCCAGCGGCCTACGCCGCTGTGCGCTGTTCCGCCCACGACGGGGAGCTTACGTTTCTAGAGTGCCGGGCTACGGCAAATCAGCACTCGCAGGCGTAACCGTCGCTGTCGCGGTCCTGGCTCGGCGTATAGAGCGGGCTATCCGAGGTGATGTCGCAGTAGCCCGCCGCCTTCGCCGCAGTGCAGTTCTTGAACGGCACGGCGGGCTCGGCGTTGGCCGGTGCCGCGATCCCAATGGCCATGGCACTCAACGCTGAGACCACCAGGAATGCTGCGACTCGGTTCACGGGCGGGGCTCCTTCAGTACACAGGGGTGACTTGACAGTACGACGATATTGGAAGGTCCCCGATTACCGGCGGAAAGTACGAAATTCGTCCCGAGCGCTTCTGATGCGGCGTCAGCTCGCGTCGACCAGCGGCCTGAGCGCTTCGCCGACCTTGGTGATGACGCCGGGGGTATGCCGGTGCGTCGGCAGGTTGATGATCACCCCGTCGATACCGATGTCGAGGACTCGGCGTTTGATCTCGTCGGCGATCTGCCCCGTGGTGCCGATGACCGCGCGCCCACTGCGCGCCTCCCCGATGTCGCGGGGCGCGTCGTACCCGTCGAGCACGACCGTCAGTAGCGCGCTGGTCTCCAACGTTGCCGGATCGCGGTCGATTTCAGCACAACGCTGAGCCAGCACCTCGAGCTTGGCGGGCAGCTGGTCCATGTCCGCGATGATGTTGAGGTGGTCGGCGTACCGGGCGGCCATTCGGAAGGTCTTCTTCTCGCCGCTGCCGCCGAGCATGACCGGGATGTGGTCGCGGTAGCGCGGCTCGTTGATCGCGCTCTCGGTGTGATACCACTTGCCGTCGAAGGTCGGCCGCTGCCCATGCAGCATTCCGAGGATGATCTGCAACGCCTCTTCGAGCTTCTCGAAGCGTTCGGTGAAGGTGCCGAACTCGAAGCCGAGCTGCTCGTGTTCCAGTTCGTACCAGCCCGCTCCGAGGCCGAGGATCGCCCGCCCGCCGCTGACGACGTCGAGCGTCGAGATCACTTTCGCCAGCAGGGTGGGATTGCGATAGGTGTTTCCGGTGACCAGGGTCGACAACTGCACCCGCTCCACGGCGGTGGCCAAGGCCCCCAGGGCGGTGTAGGCCTCGAGCATCGGTTCGTCCGGTTCGCCCAGACCCGGCAGTTGGTAGAAGTGGTCCATCACCAGCACGGTGTCGAAGCCTGCGCTTTCGGCCTCGCGGGCTTGGGCGATGACGGCGGGGAACAGCTCGGCGACGGGAGTTCCGTAGGAGAAGTTGGGGATCTGCAGTCCGAGACGAATGCTCATGCTTTGGTGCAACGCGCTCGGCTGTCGGTTGCATTCCGCTTCGGGCGAATCACGTCGAGGTTGAGGTATCGGCGCCCGGCGCCGCCAAATCTGATCACGCATCAATTTTATTCCGCGACAACGTGTTTGGACATCGACCCGCAGGCCTAGTTGTTGGCCGGCGGGGCTTGGGGTTGGAAGGGTTGGTACCACTTCCAGTCGGCACGCTCGCCGTAGGGGCCAGGGCACGGTGGGACGTCGGGCGGTGGGCGTGTCGGGGTGTGCGCCAGGGGCGCTGTGGTGAGGGGTTGGCCGGTGTCGTCAGTGACGACGACGCGCTCGGCGGGACCGGTGATGGTGATCAGGCCGCGGTGATGTGCCCGGTGGTGATACGGGCAGAGCAGGACCAGATTGTGCAGTTCGGTGGGGCCGCCGTCTTCCCAGTGTTGGAGGTGGTGGGCGTGCAGGCCTCGGGTCGCCCCACAGCCCGGGACCACGCAGGTGCGGTCGCGGTGTTCCAGGGCCCGGCGCAGCCGCCGGTTGACGGTACGGGTGGCCCGCCCCGCGCCGATCGGCTGGCCGTCACGTTCGAACCACACCTCGCAGGTCGCATCACAGCTCAAATACCGGCGTTCGGCATCGGTGAGCAGCGGCCCCAGATGCAGGTTGGCCAACCGCTGGTCGAGATCGACGTGCACGACCACGGTGGTGCACTGGGCGTGCGGGCGGCGGGTGGCCTCGGCATCCCAACCGTCGTCGACCAACTGCAGGAACGCATCGACGGTGTTCGGCAGGGATGGGCGGGCATCCGCGGCGCCATCACTGCCGTCATGGTCGATTTTCCACTCCGTGACCAGAGCATCCAGATGCGACTGCAGGGCGGCGTCGAAGGTCGCCGCCTCCGCGTGGGGCAGGCTGATGTGCCACGTGGTGGAGTCCTCCCGCCGGGTCGTGGTGATCGACCGTCGCGGCTCGCGCGGCTCTGGTTCCCGACGCGGCTCGAGCCGGACCGCGGTCTGCAGCTGGCTGACCGTGGCGACCTCGGCCAGCTGGGCGTAGTGCTCATCGGAACCGTCGGCCGCGCGGGCGGCGATGATCCCCACCCGATCCAGCGACAGACGCCCCTCTCGCAATCCTTGTGCGCAGCGCGGGAACTCCGGCAGACGGTGCGCAACCGTCGCGATCGTGGCGGCGTTCGACGCAGAGGTGCCGAGTTTCCAGGCCACCAATGCCGGCACCGAACGCACCCCCGTAGCACCCCAGATCCCGTCATGGTCGATCTCTGCCACGATTTCCACGATCCGGCCGTCAATCGCATTGCGCTGACCGGACAACTCCGCCAATTCCTCGAACAACGCCTCGAGCCGCTGCTTCGGGCTCACCGTCGTCGAGGACATGACCCCATCATCGCAGCGGGGTCCGACAAAAACGGGCCGGCGAATCGAGACGCTGACCAGCCGTCGTTACGGGGACCGCGCGGTGGAATGTCAACGAACGCGGACGCGAACAGTCTACATAACCAGCTCCCTCCAGCACCGAAAAGTCCCTCAGCCCAACCGGACTGGGGTGTATCGCAGGGGACCTATCGAGTGCGAGTGCCCGCGATGGCCGTGACCGTCACCCGGTCTCGGCGGTGTGCGAGCCAAGCCGTTCGCGGTCGACGCGGATTCGGTGGGGACAGTCGCACACCGGTGCCGCCTATCGAACGCAGAACGAGTCCATAGCCCCTACCTAGGGTGCCTAGTTAGGTTAACTACCAGATGCCATCCTCCGGCGGAACTCGACCGGTGTCGGACAGTCAGCGGAAGCAAACCCGCAGCCGCGGCTCACATGGCGTCAGGATCGGGAAGGTCGTGATCAACATGAACGTAGTGAAGATCGTTGCTGGAATCGGGATCACCGGCGCTCTCGCCGCCGGCGCCTTGGGTATCGGGACCGGTGTCGCCAGCGCCGCACCTGGAATCGCGCCGGTGCCCGCGTGGGGTCCGCCGCCTCCTCCGGGGCCGGGCTGGAACGGCGGCGGGCCGCAAGATTGGTACCACCCCGAGTGGAGTGGGTGGAACAACGGATACCCCGCGCCGGGATGGATTCCGCCGCAGGGCTGGGAAGCTCCGCCCGACTGGAACAATCCGACCGGTTGGGCTCCCCCGAGTGGTTGGAGCCCGTGCGGCGGGCCGATCCGCGATATCTTGCACCCGTTCCGGTGCTTGTGAGCTCCATCGCCCCTGCCATAACGAAAACACCCCCGACCCAACAGGACCGGGGGTGTTTCGTAGCCGAAACTACGGCGGAACTACTTAGTGGGCGTGCCCGTGGTGATCGTGGCCATGGCCGTCACCCTCGGCTTCGGCCGGCCTCTCCACGATCGCGGTCTCGGTGGTGAGCAGCATGCGTGCCACCGAGGCGGCGTTGACCACCGCGGAGCGGGTCACCTTGACCGGGTCGATGACACCGTCGGCGATCAGGTCACCGTAGCTCAGCGTCGCGGCGTTGAAGCCGTGTCCGGCTGGCAGTTCGCTGACCGTGTTGACCACGACGGCACCGTCGTAACCGGCGTTGGTGGCGATCCAGAACAGCGGGGCCGACAGCGCCGAGGAGAACACCTCGACACCAAGGGCCTCGTCACCGGACACCGAGGCCCGCAGCGGCTCGAGCGCCTTGCGCGCCTGCACCAGTGCGGAACCGCCGCCGGCGACGATGCCCTCCTCGACCGCGGCCTTGGCCGCCGACACTGCGTCCTCGACACGGTGCTTGCGCTCCTTGAGCGCGGTCTCGGTGGCCGCGCCGACCTTGATGACCGCAACGCCACCGGCCAGCTTGGCCAGGCGCTCCTGCAGCTTCTCGCGGTCCCAATCGGACTCCGAGGCCTCGATCTCGCTCTTGAGCTGCTTGACCCGGGCGGCGATCGCGTCGGCGGTACCGCCGCCGTCGACGATGACCGTGGCGTCCTTGCTGACGACAACCCGCCGGGCCGAGCCCAGCACCTCGAGGCCGGCCTCACGCAGCAGCAGGCCGACGTCGGGGTTGACCACCTGTGCACCGGTCACGACGGCCAGGTCGTCGAGGAACGCCTTGCGGCGATCGCCGAAGAACGGGGCCTTGACCGCAACGGCGCGCAGCGTCTTGCGGATGGCGTTGACCACCAGGGTGGACAGCGCCTCGCCTTCGACGTCCTCGGCCACGATCAGCAGCGGCTTGCCGTCCTGGGCCACCTTTTCCAACAGCGGCAGCAGGTCGGGCAGCGAGCTGATCTTGTCGCGGTGCAGCAACACCAACGCGTCCTCGAGGACGGCTTCCTGCGAGTCGAAGTCGGTGACGAAGTACGCCGAGACAAAGCCCTTGTCGAAGCCGACACCGTCGGTGACCTCGAGCTCGGTGTTCAGGGTCGAGGACTCCTCGACGCTGACCACGCCGTCGGTGCCGACCTTGGTCATCGCCTCACCGACCAGCTCGCCGACTTCCTCGTCACGCGAGGACACGGTGGCGATCTGGCTGATGCCGGTCTTGCCTGCGACCGGGGTGGCCGCAGCCAGCAGCGCTTCGGAGACGACGTCGGCCGCCCGGCCGATGCCCTGTCCCAGCGCGATGGGGTTGGCTCCCGCGGCGACGTTGCGCAGGCCGTGCTTGATGATGGCCTGCGCCAGCACGGTGGCCGTGGTGGTGCCGTCACCGGCGACATCGTTGGTCTTGGTGGCCACCGACTTCACCAGCTGGGCACCGAGGTTCTCGAACGGGTCCTCCAGCTCGATCTCACGAGCGATGGTGACGCCGTCGTTGGTGACGGTTGGGCCGCCGAAGGCCTTGGCGAGGACCACGTGACGGCCGCGCGGGCCGAGCGTGACCTTGACGGCATCGGCGAGCTTGTCGACCCCGGCCTCCATGGCCCGCCGGGCGGATTCGTTGAATTCGATCAGTTTGCTCATATGTCAGTCCTGACTTGGCTTTGAGCGCGTACCGCCCCGGAAATCACCCGAAACAGGCACGGGGATCTCCGGGGCGGGTCACGGTTGTTACTTGTTGACGACCGCCAGCACGTCGCGAGCCGACAGGATCAAGTACTCCTCACCGTTGTACTTGATCTCGGTGCCGCCGTACTTGCTGTAGATGACGGTGTCGCCCTCGGCGACGTCCAGCGGAATCCGCTTCTCGCCGTCCTCGTCCCACCGGCCGGGGCCGACGGCGACGACAGTGCCTTCTTGCGGCTTCTCCTTGGCGGTGTCCGGGATGACCAGACCCGACGCGGTGGTCGTCTCGGCCTCATTGGCCTGAACGAGGATCTTGTCCTCGAGTGGCTTGATGTTCACGGCCACGATGGAGTCCTCCACTTAGTTAATGTGCGGCCGGGGCTTGTGCGCCCGGACCAGTCGGAATTACCAGGTGTTCGGCATACGTCCACACCCTCGCACCGTCGTCGCGGGTGCCGGCGCAGGGGGTTGTCCGTAAGCCACCTAGCACTCTATACATGCGAGTGCTAGCACTCAAGGGTGGCCCGCTGCGGATTCGCCGTGAGCGGACAAAACGGCGTGGAGTGGGCGGCGCGCCGGCCGCGCTCAGGCCACCTGTCCGGCGATAACAGGCAGGCCAGGGTCACTTTTGACATCGAGCGGCGACGGCGCGGCACCCGCCGCGATCAGGTGCGCGGCGAACGAGGCGATCATGGCGCCGTTGTCGGTGCACAGCCGCAGGCGCGGGATCCGCAGCGTCAGCCCCGCCTCGGCGCAGCGCTGCGCGGCCAGTTCACGCAGTCGGGAGTTGGCTGCCACTCCCCCGGCGATCAGCAACGTCGAGACCCCGAGCTCGGTGGCCGCACGCACCGCCTTGGCGGTCAGTACGTCGGCCACGGCTTCCTGGAACCCGGCGGCGATGTCGGACGTCGGCGCCCCAGGATGGCCCTCGACGTAGCGGGCGACGGCCGTCTTGAGCCCCGAGAAGGAGAAGGCGAACCGTTCGTCGCGCGGACCGGTCATGCCGCGCGGGAAGGTGATGGCGTCGCGGTCGCCGGTGCGGGCCAGCTCGTCGAGCACCCGTCCGCCCGGGTAGCCCAGGCCGAGCAGCCGGGCGACCTTGTCGTAGGCCTCCCCGGCCGCGTCGTCGACCGTGCTGCCCAGCTCGATGATCGGTTCGCCGAGTGAGCGCACGTGCAGCAGATGGGTGTGGCCACCGGACACCAGCAGCCCCACACACTCCGGCAGCGGGCCGTGGTCGTAGACGTCGGCGGCCAGGTGCCCACCGAGGTGGTTGACGGCGTAGAACGGCACACCCCACGCCGCCGCGTAGGCCTTGGCGGCGGCCACCCCGACCAGCAGGGCACCGGCCAGCCCGGGCCCGATGGTCGCCGCGACGACATCGGGCTTGTCGATCCCGGCAAGCGCCAGAGCGCGGCGCATGGTGGGGCCGAGCGCTTCGAGGTGAGCGCGGGACGCGATCTCGGGCACCACTCCGCCGAACCGCGCGTGCTCGTCGACGCTGGAAGCGACCTCGTCGGCCAGCAGCGTAATCGTGCCGTCGTCGTCAAGGCGGGCGATACCGACTCCTGTTTCGTCACAAGAGCTTTCGATGGCGAGGATGACTTTCACTGACCGTCCCGTCGCATCGTGTAGGCGTCGGCGCCGCTGACACGGTAATAGCGCTTGCGCACACCCATCTTCTCGAAACCGAGGCTTTCATACAGCGCGATCGCCGGTTCGTTGTCGGTGCGGACCTCCAGGTAGACCACCGAGTCCGGGCCGACCTCACCGAGAAGCTCGACCATCATCTGCCGCCCGATGCCGTGTCCCTGATAGGCCGGATCGACGCCGACGGTGTGGATCTCGTACTCGAACGGAGGGGTGCGACCCAGCCGGGAGATCCCGGCGTAGCCGACCAGCTTGTCGTCCACCCTGGCAGCCACGTACCGGTTGTGCGGCGCGGCCAGCTCACGCAGGAACGCGAAGTCCGGCCACGGGTCATCGCCCTCGAACAGCAAGTTCTCCAACTCGGCGCAGCGCGTGGCGTCAGTCTTGCGCAGCGGCCCGTACTGAACGTTCATCGCACCAGGCCCCGCTCCGCCAGTGATTTGGCGTCGGGGCGCCGCAGGTAGAGCGGCACCAGCGGTGCGGGCTGTTCGTCCCAATCGACAACAGCGCCAACCAGTCCCAGCGCCGAGGGGTAGGCGGGGCCGATCCCGGGCGACGCGAACAGCGTGATGTGCTCAGGCGATCCGGCAACGGCCTCGGCGGCGCCGATGGGGACATCCGCGGGAGCGTCGACGTCAGGACCCTCGACGCGCACCCCGTCACGGTACTGCGCCCAGTACACCTCGCGGCGACGGGCGTCGGTGACCACCAGCACGTTGCCGGTGGTGAGACCGCCGATGGCGTCGAGGCTGCACACCCCGTACACCGGCACACCCAGTGCGTGGCCATAGGCGGCGGCGGTGGCCATCCCGACCCGCAACCCGGTGAACGGTCCGGGCCCGCAGCCGACGACGACGGCGTCCAGGTCTGCCATGGTCAGCCCGGCCTCGGCGACCGCGGTCACCACATTGGGGGTCAGCATCTCGGCGTGGGCTCGGGCGTCGCGGGTGATCCGCTCACCGGCCAGTTCGAGCGCTCCGCCGGCCGCACGGACGACCACCGCGGCCGTGACCGCCGGTGTCGCGGTGTCGATGGCCAGGATGTTGCGGATCACCGGTGACTCCACTGCCATGTCGCGGTGCGCTGCTCGCTGTCCGGGCTGCGCGACAGGGTGATGTCGAGGTGGTTCTCGGAAAGCCGCTCGGCGAGCCCCTCGCCCCATTCGACGACCACCACGGCGTGATCCAGATCGGTGTCGAGGTCCAGTGAATCCAGCTCGGCGAGCAGGTCCGAACCCGTGTGTTCGAGCAGCCGGTAGACGTCGACGTGAACCAGCGCCGGGGCCTCGGGCCGGCGTGCCCGGTGAACCCGGGCCAGCACGAACGACGGCGAGGTCACCGGCCCATCCACATCCATGCCGCGCGCGATTCCCTTTGTCAGGGCCGTCTTTCCGGCGCCGAGCGGACCGGACAGCACGACGACGTCGCCGGCGCGCAGCTGACGGCCGAGACGCTCGCCGAGCGCCATGGTGTCGTCCAACGTCGGCAAGGCACAGGTGCCGCCCTGCACACGGCCGTCGGCCTTGGTGTCATCCACGGGCCCGGTCCTTGAGCCGACGCGCGAAGGCGACCAGTTTCGACGAGGTCGCCCGCTCGACGAGGCGCACGAGCGCGTCGTTGATCACGTCGGGCTGTTCGAGCTGCACGAGGTGACCGGCGCCGGGCACCACGACCAACTCCGAGTCGGGCAACACCGCGGCCATCTCCTCGGAGTGCACGACCGGCGTCAACACGTCGTGGTCACCGCAGGCGACCAGGGTGGGAATCCGGGCGAGTACCGGCAGCGCCGCGCTCTCGTCGTGGACTTCCAGGGCATGCAGGAATTCAACCAGGGTGGCGATCGGCGTGTCGTGGATCATGTCCTCGGAGAACGCCACAACGCTGGGACTGGTGTGGTCGTCGCCGTAGGAGGCGGCGCGCAGGATGGGCCGCAGCACCGAGCGTGCCGCACCGCGGGTGCGGTGGATCATCTTGGGCGCGTACCGGGCGGCGAACCGCACCGCCTCCAGCGCGGGGTTCTGCAGGATCTCACCCAACGGCGAGCGCGGAAGCCCTTCGGCGGCCGAGGAGATCAGGGCCGCTCCGACGATTCGGCTGCTGTACCGCTCGGGGAACTGCCGGGCATGCGAGAGCACCGTCATGCCACCCATCGAATGGCCCACGAGTACTATCGGTCCGCGCGGAACCATCACCTGCAGAAGGGTTTCCAGATCCTGCCCCAGCTGGCTGACGGTGTAGGTGTCGACGGGGGCCGCACCGGACTGGCCGTGACCGCGCTGGTCGTAGAACACCATGCGCACCTGGTCGCCCCACCGCGCGGCAAGCGCGGCACGCTGGAAATGGAACGAACCCATCCGCAGGCAGAACCCGTGGGCGAAGACGACGGTCAGCGGTGCGGTGATCGGACCGACCTCGCGGACCACCAGCGGGATACCGTCCGACGTGGTGACCACGCAGCCGCGGTCGGCGTCGAGCAACGCGAAATCCTCACCCCGGTAGGCGTCCTCGATGAACGACCGGTGCCTCAGAGCGCGCGCCGCCGACAACCCGGCGACGGTCCCAACGGCGCCAAGCCCCGCTGCCCCGGCTAGCAAGCCGGCCTTCTTGCCGATACCCAGGCCGGGGTCGCCGGCCTTGCGGGCCAGTAGCTCGGTGCTCTTCTCCACGCCCCGGGCCAGGCGGTCGTCGATGACGCTGCTGCGCTTGGGTTTCGGCGACTTGGCGGGGTCACTGGCCATCGGCTTGGACCTCCCGGTAGGTGCGTACGATCCGGCCGCGCGGACTCGTGACCACCTCGTAGTGGATGGTCCCGAGCAGGTCGGCCCAATCCTGGACGGTGGGTTCGCCCGATGCGCCGGGGCCGAACAGGATCGCCTCGTCGCCCTCGACGACGTCGGGCTGTCCCGGGCCGAGGTCGACGACGAACTGGTCCATGCAAACCCGGCCGACGCTGCGGCGCAGCCGCCCGTTGATCAGGACGTCGATTCGGCCGCCGAGGGTGCGATACAACCCGTCCGCATAGCCGATCGGCAGCAGCGCGAGCGTGGTGTCCCGCTCGGCGATCCAGGTGTGCCCGTAGGACACACCGTCCCCGGCTTTGATCGATTTGACCATCGCCACTTGACATTTCAGCGTCATAGCAGGCCGCAGCCCCAGATCGCCACGCTCCGGGATCGGGCTGAGCCCGTAGACCGCGATACCGGGACGCACCATATCGAACCCGAGATCGGGCCGGGTCATCGCCGACGGCGAATTGGACAAATGCGCGACCTCGAAGGCGATTCCGCGCCTGCGGGCTTCGGCGATCATCTCGGTGAACCGCTGCGCCTGAAGATCGTTGAGCGGATCGTCGGGGAGGTCCCCACTGGCCAGATGCGACATGATGCCGCGCAGCCGGATCGCGTCGCTGGCAGCCGCGCGTTGGAGCGCCGTCAGCACCGCCGAGTAATCGGCGGGACTGACCCCGTTGCGGCTGAGCCCGGTGTCGACCTTCACCGTGACCTCGGCGGTGCGCCCGGTGCGCTCGACGGCGTCGAGCAGATCACCGACCTGGCGCGCCGAGGAGACCGCGATCTGGACGTCGGCCGCCAGCGCCGGACCGAAGTCGGTGCCCGGCGGGTGCAGCCAGGCCAACACCGGCGCGGTGATGCCGGCCCGCCGCAATGCCAGTGCCTCGTCAAGGGTCGCCACACCCAGTTCGGCGGCACCCGCGGCGACGGCGGCCCGGCCGACCGCCACGGCGCCGTGTCCGTAGGCGTCGGCCTTGACCACCGCCATCACCTGCGCGGAGCCGGCGTGCTCACGCAGAACGCGCACGTTGTGGGCGATCGCCCCTAGATCGATGAGCGCTTCGGCGCCGGGGCGCCAAACCTGGGAGTGCGTCGACGGGGTCAACGATGTCGTGTGCATGTTCATGTCACCTCTACCAATTGTCCCAGACCCCGCGCCGAAACCCCGCACAGGGCGTTGACCTGTCGTTTCGGGTCGATCCGTGGCGGTAGAGTCGGCGGTGTGCGTGTGCTGTCGATGGACGACGCCGTGCTGGCCAAGCGGCCCGACCTCGGCGGCCCGTCGGAGCAGCCGGCGCATTCCCGGATCGCGACCTGGCTCGAGACGCTGATCGTCTCTGGCCGGCTGGCGGCCGGCGACAAGCTGCCCGCGGAGGTGGAGATCGCCGGCGCGCTGGGCGTCAGTCGGATGACGCTGCGCCAGGCTCTGGGCGCGATCGAGGCCAAGGGGCTCATCCGGCGCAGCCGGGGTCGGTTCGGGGGCAACTTCGTCGAGACCCCGCGCCTGGAGTTCGACCACACCGGGCTGCCAGGGTTCACCGAGCAGCTGCGTCGCCTCGACATGTCCGCCGGGGCCCACGTGGTGCGGGCCGCCACCCGGGTGCCGACGGCCGAGATCCGACAGGCCCTGGCACTCAAGCGCGGAGCCCGGGTCCACGAGATCGTCCGGATGCGGTCGGCCAACGGCACTCCGGTGCTGCTCGAGGAGACCTACCTGCCTGCCGCGCGGTTCCCGGGTCTGCTGGCCGCGGACCTGACGGGGTCGGTGTACGCCCTGATGATCGATGCGTTCGACACGGCGCTGTTCTCCGCCGACGAGCACATTGAGGCCACCCCCGCCTCCGATTTCACCGCCGAGTTGCTGGCGGTCTCGCCCGGCCACCCGTTGCTGCTGGTGACCCGGACCGCCTATGACCGCGACGGTGAGCCGGTCGAGTTCTCCCACGACTACTTCCGCTCCGACCGCACCCGGATCCGGGTCAGGTCAGGTGTGGATCGTGGCCCGGAGGGCAGGGTCGAGACCTCGCCGGCTTCCTAGCCGCGGGCCCGCAACACCGGCAGCACCGGGCCGACGAGGTCGGCCGTCAGTCGTCCCACCACCGCCGGCGCCACCGCCAGCAGCTCCGCACCGGGCTCGGCACCCACCGCGACGCAACGCATCCCCGCTGCCAGCGCGCCACGCACTCCGGGCACGGAGTCCTCGAAGACAAGCACATCGCTTGGTGCACAGCCCAATCGGTCGGCACCGGCGAGGAAACCCTCCGGATCCGGCTTGCCGCGGTTGACGTCCTCCTCGGCGACCACGATCTCGATCAGGTCACCCACCGGACTGCTCGACAGCACGGCGTGGACGTCGTCGCGCTGGGCACCGGTGACGATCGCCAAGGGCACCCGATGCTCGGCGAGCACCTGCACCAGGTGCACGGTGCCGGGCTGGATCGGGTTGTCGTCGGCGACCAGGTCGCGGTAGCGCCGCTTGCGCTCCGCCAGCAGCGCGTCGACATCATGACCGCCGGCCCCGGTGATCTGCAGGGCCTTCTCGACGATCTCGCGGTCACTGTGGCCGAGCAGATGGCGGTCGTAGTCGGCCTGGGTCAGGGTCCAGTTCAGGTGCTCGTCGAACAGTTCGCGGAAGATCCGGAACAGGATCGGCTCGTCGTCGGAGAGCGTCCCGTTGAAGTCGAAGACCACCGCAGGGCGACGGGAGGCGGCCCAGCTGGCGATGAGTTCGTGGGTCGGGCGGACATCAGGATTCGACGGCACGGCCGAGTCAAACATTGACACCGAGGCAAGTCAATAGTCTAGTCTTTTACAGCATGGTGTTCCTGTCCGACGCGGATCTGGATGCGCTGCTGGAACAACTGCCCGCGGTGGCGGGTCAACCGCGCCGACTTGAGGAACTCTCGGGGGGCCTGACCAACCGCAACGTCAAGATCACCACCGCGACAGGGGTCTACGTCGCCCGCTGCAGTGTGAACACCAAGAACCTGCTGGGCATCGACCGGGACAACGAGTACGTCAACAGCAAGGCCGCCGAGCAGGCCGGTGTCGGTGCACCCGTCGTCGACTACCGCCCCGATCTGGGCATCCTGCTGGTCGGCTTTCTCGAGGGCACCACCTTGACCAACGCCGACCTGCAACGCCCCGACGTGCTGGCCCGAGTGGCGGCGGGCTGCCGCGCACTGCACGCCGGGCCACGCTTTCGCGACCGGTTCAACATGTTCGAGCGCCAGCCTGCCTACTTGAAAGTGGCGCAGGACAACGGCTTCCGGATGCCCGCCGACTACCTCGACTACACCGATGAGTTCACTGCAGTGCAACGGGTACTCGACGCCGCCGACCAAACCACGGTGCCGTGCAACAACGACCTGCTGGCCGGCAACTTCGTCGACAACGGCGAGCGGGTCTGGCTGATCGACTACGAATACTCCGGCAACAACGACCCCTGTTTCGAGCTGGGCAACCTCGCCGCCGAATGCGGGCTGTCCACCGAACAACTCGAGGAGCTGGTGACCCTCTACTACGGCCGTCCGCTGCGCCACAAGACCGCCCGCGCGCGCCTGCAGGGAATCGTCGGCAAGTACGGCTGGACGCTGTGGGGATGTATCCAGAACGGCTCCAGCGAACTGGATTTCGACTTCTGGGAATGGGCGATGGAGCGCTACGAGTCCGCCGTCGCCGAGTTCCGGGGGCCCGATTTCCCGCGCCTGCTCACCGACGCGCAGGCCAGCGATTAAGACCGAAACTGCCAACCGATAGGAATACATGTCCGCCCAAGAGCTGCCCGGCCGCGCCCAGATCGTGATCATCGGCGGCGGCGTGATCGGCACCAGCGTCGCCTACCACCTGACCAAGCTGGGGCACACCGACGTGGTGCTGCTCGAGCAGGGCCAACTGTCCTGTGGGACGACGTGGCACGCCGCGGGTCTGGTCGGCCAGCTGCGCGCCTCGGAGAGCGGCACCCGGCTGGTGCAGTACTCGACGCAACTTTACGCCGAGCTGGAAGCCGAGACCGGACTCAGCGCCGGCTACAAGCAGTGCGGTGGTGTGACGGTGGCACGCACCGAAGACCGGATGACGCAGTTGCGCCGCACCGCGGCCAACGCCGCGGCCTACAACCTCGACTGTGAATTGCTCACCCCCGAGGAAGCTTTCGAGCGCTACCCGGTGATGCGGGTCGACGACCTGGTCGGCGCGATCTGGCTGCCTGCCGACGGCAAGGCCAATCCGACCGACCTGACCATGGCACTGGCCAAGGGGGCTCGCCAACGAGGCGCCAAGGTCTTCGAGCATGTCCGCGTTCTCGACGTGCTCACCGACGGGACGGCAGTGACCGGGGTGCGCACCGACGCCGGCGACATCGAGGCGCAGATCGTGGTCAACTGTGCCGGCCAGTGGGCCAAGGCGATCGGCGCGATGGCCGGCGTCAACGTGCCGCTATATTCGGCGGAGCACTTCTACGTCGTCACCGAGACCATCGCCGGGGTGCATCCCGACCTACCCATCCTGCGCGACCCGGACGGCTACACCTACTTCAAGGAAGAGGTGGGCGGGCTGGTCATCGGTGGCTTCGAGCCCGAGGCCAAACCGTGGGTGGCGCCCGACGCGATCCCCTACCCCTTCGAGTTCCAGCTGCTCGACGAGGACTGGGAACACTTCGAGATCCTGATGGAGAATGCGCTGCTTCGCATTCCGGATCTGGAGCACACCGGGCTGAAGAAGCTCTACAACGGCCCGGAGAGCTTCACCCCGGACAACCAGTTCATCCTCGGCGAGGCACCCAACTGCGCCAACTTCTTCGTCGGCGCGGGCTTCAACTCAGTGGGCATCGCCTCGGCCGGCGGCGCGGGTCGTGCGCTGGCCGAATGGATCGTCAACGGGTCGGCCACCACCGACCTGACCGGCGTCGACATCCGCCGCTTCGCCCCCTTCAACGGCAATGTGGCCTGGCTGCACGACCGGGTCGCCGAGGTACTCGGTGTGCACTACGAGATCCCTTGGCCAAACCGCGAACTCACTACCGCGCGGCCGTTCCGGCGCTCACCGGTGCACCACCTCCTGGTCGAAGCGGGTGCGAATTTCGGCAGCCGGATGGGTTGGGAGCGCGCCAACTTCTTCGCCCCCGAGGGCGAGGACCCGGTGATCGAATACTCGTGGGGCAAGCAGAACTGGTTGCCGTGGTCGGCCGCCGAACAGGTCAACACCCGTAGCAACGTCACGGTGTTCGACCAGACCTCGTTCTCCAAGTACGTGGTGGTCGGTCCCGACGCCGAAACCGCACTGCAGTGGCTGTGTACCGCCGATGTCGCTGTCCCGGTGGGTAAGTCGGTGTACACCGGGATGCTCAACGAGCGCGGCACCTACGAATCCGACATCACCGTCACCCGCACCGGGGCACACGAGTACCTGATCGTCAGCAGTGCGGCCACCACAGAACGCGACAAGGACCACATTCGCAAGAACATGCCCACCGGGGTGCATGCCGAGTTGGTCGACGTCACGTCGTCGATGGCGGTGTTCGGGGTGATGGGCCCGAAGTCGCGTGAGCTGCTGGCCGGCCTCACCGACGCCGACCTGTCCGATGCCGCGTTCGGATTCGCCACCAGCCAGGTGATCTCACTGGGCTATGCCACCGTGCGGGCCACACGGATCACCTATGTCGGCGAATTGGGTTGGGAGCTTTACGTTCCCACCGAGTTCGCGGTCGGGGTCTACGAGGACCTACTCGCGGCGGGCGAGAAGCTCGGCATCGCCCGCGGCGGGTACTACGCCATCGAGTCGATGCGGCTGGAGAAGGGTTACCGGGCCTTCGGGCGGGAACTCACCCCCAACGACAATCCGGTCGAGGCCGGGTTGCTGTTCACCTGCAAACTCAACGCGGACGTCGACTTTCTGGGCCGCGCCGCGGTGGAGAAAGCCAAGGCGCAGGGCCCGCGCCGCCGACTGGTCAGCTTCGCGGTCGACTCACCCGAGCCGATGTTGTGGGGCGGTGAGCTGATCCTGCGCGACGGCGTGGTCGCCGGTCAGGTCAGCTCCGCCGCCTGGGGCGCCACCACCGGGGCGTGCGTCGGGCTGGGCTACCTGCGAGCGGGCGACGACGCCGCCGTCGTCACCCCCGACTGGGTGCGCGCCGGGTCCTACGCCGTCAATGTTGGCGGCGAGGTCTATCCGATCACCGTGTCACTCAAGGCGATCTACGACCCGGCGAACGAGCGGGTCCGCTGAGCCGCTCAGTGCGCGAAGTGCTCCTGGGTGAAGTGGCCGTCGGGCTTGATCGCGTCCAGATGGCCGAGCACCGCGTTGAGGTCCTCCCACAGCGAGCGGGCCAGGTCTGCCGAGAAGCCCTCGCGCACCACCACCCGTAGCACCGAAACATCCTCGGCGCCATCGGGCATCGTGTAGGCCGGCACCTGCCAGCCGTAGGAGCGCAGGGCGGCCGACACGTCGAACTCGGTGTAGCCGAAGTCGCCCTTCAGCCGGAACGCCACCACCGGGATCGCCGAACCGTCTGCGATCACCTCGAAGTGCTGGCAACCCTCGAGCTTGTCGGCGAACCAGCGCGCGGTCGACGAGAGGCACTGCATCACGTGGGTGTAGCCGGCGCGGCCCAGCCGCAGGAAGTTGTAGTACTGACCGACCACCTGGTTTCCGGGCCGGGAGAAGTTCAGCGTGAACGTCGGCATGTCACCGCCGAGGTAGTTGACCCGGAAGACGAGTTCCTCGGGCAGGCAGTCGGCGTTGCGCCACACCACGAATCCGATTCCGGGATAGGTGAGTCCGTACTTGTGGCCGCTGACGTTGATCGACGCCACCCGCGGTAGCCGGAAGTCCCACTTGAGGTCGGGATGCAGGAACGGCACCACGAATCCACCGCTGGCAGCGTCGACGTGCACCGGGATGTCGAGTCCCTTCTCCGCGGCCAGTCGGTCCAGCGCGGCGCAGATCTCGGCGACCGGCTCCAGCTCGCCGGTGTAGGTGGTGCCCAGGATCGCGACCACACCGATGGTGTCCTCGTCGACGTACTCGAGCACCTGCTCGGGGGTGATGACGTAGCGGTCCTCGGCCATCGGGATGTAGCGCGGCTCGACTTCGAAGTAGCGGCAGAACTTCTCCCAGACCACCTGCACGTTGGAGCCCATGACGAGGTTGGGGGTGCGGGTCTTCCACTTATCGCCGACGCGTTCCTTCCACCGCCACTTCAGCGCCAGACCGCCGAGCATGACCGCCTCCGACGAGCCGATGGTCGAGACCCCGACCGCACTGGCGGCGTCGTCGTCGCGCAGGTTCTCGGCGTGGAAGAGGTCGGCGACCATGGACACACACCGGGATTCGATCGCCGCGGTCGCCGGGTACTCGTCCTTGTCGATCATGTTCTTGTCGAACGTCTCCGACATCAGCTTCTCGGCTTCGGGGTCCATCCACGTGGTGACGAACGTGGCGAGGTTGAGCCGGGAGCTGCCGTCGAGCATCAGTTCGTCGTGGATGAACCGGTACGCCGCAGCGGGTTCCATCGACTCGTCGGGTAGCCGCAGCGACGGCACCGGATCGGTGGACAGCCGACCGGTGTAGGCCGGCGCGATCGACGGGGAACGGTACTTGACGTGTGGCATGGGACACCTTCCTAGAGCTCTGCGACAGCTTGACGAATGTGAGCGAGAATGCGCGACGCGGACGTGGGGACCGGAGCCGGGCCGGGATCGGCGGCCGAGGCGTTGGCGGCGCGGGCGTGCACGAAGGCTGCTGCCGCAGCGGCTTCGGCCGGCGGCAGTCCGGAGGCCAGTAGTGCGCCGATCATGCCGGACAGCACGTCGCCGGAGCCGGCGGTGGCCGCCCATGCCCCGCCCGCGGGGTTGAGGTAGACGGTGCCGGACGGCGCTGATCCCCGGGTCGCTTCGCTCCTGCCCGCCGGCTCGGCGATGATCGTGACATTGCCCTTGAGCAGCACCGTCGCCCCGAAGGCCTCGGCCAGCTTGCGGGCGGCGGCCACCCGGTCGTCGCCCGGGGGATGGCCCGCCAGGCGGGCGAACTCCCCGGCGTGCGGTGTCAGCACGGTCGGGGCGTCTCGCCGCGCCACCAGGTCTGGATGCGCGGCCAGCATGGTCAGCGCGTCGGCGTCGACTACCACCGGCAGGTCCGTGCCGAGTGCGAAGGCCAGTGTGGCGAAACCGCTTTCGTCGGTGCCGAGACCGGGACCCACCACCCAGGACTGCACCCGCCCGGCGGCCTGCGGGCTCGGCGCGGCGACCACTTCCGGCCAGTGCGACACCACGTCGGCCGCGGCGGACCCGGCGTATCGCTTCATACCCGAGGTGGTGGCCACCGCGGCGCCGGTGCACAGGATCGCCGCGCCCGGGTACGTCGAGGAGCCGGCGAGAATGCCGGTCACCCCCTGGCTGTACTTGTCGTCGTGTGCGCCGGGCTTCGGCCAGCGGGCCTTGACCTCCGCGGCGTCGAAACCGAGGAGGTCGGTGGGCGGCAGGTCCAGTCCGATGTCGACCAGTTCGACGCGACCGCACTCACCGAGCGCGTGCACCGGTTTGAGGCCGCCGAACGTCACGGTCAACACGGCGTGTACGGAGGGTCCGGTGACAGCTCCGGTCTGGACGTCCACGCCGCTGGGAATGTCGACGGCAACGACGGGAATGCCTGCGGCATCGACGGCGGCGAAGACCTCGGCCGCCGCGGGTCGAAGCGGGCCGGTTCCGGAGATGCCGACGACGCCGTCGATCACGAGGTCGGTCGCCGGCGGGACACTCGCGACCACCCGGCCGCCGGCGGCCCGGAACGCCGCAAGAGCCTTGGGGTGGGTGCGATCGGGGCTCAGCAGCACGGCGGTCGCCGCGGCTCCGCGGCGCCGCAGCAGGGTCGCCGCCCACAGCGCGTCACCGCCGTTGTCCCCGGAGCCGACGACGGCGCAGACCCGGCTACCGGCCACTGCGCCGGTCCGGCTGCGCAGCTCCGCGGCGATCGCGGTGGCCAGCCCGTAGGCGGCACGGCGCATCAAGACACCGTCGGGCAGGCTCGCCAGCAGGGGCGCCTCGGCGGCGCGGATCGCGTCGGCGGTGTAGTAGTGCCGCATCGCGACCAAGGTTACGTTGCCGACGGGCGATCGCACCGGGGTCCGCCGCGAATCGGCAATCCACCGCGGGTCGACTGTGCGTCAAGGGCGGGAATTCCGCCGAAAGGTCGCCGTCGACGCACAGTCGAACGCGTCGGCGCACAGTCGATGCGGCGTCCCCCGACCCACGCACGAACGCGCACAGCAGCACGCGCACTATCGGGTGATATGCGCGAAATGCGCAAAACTGCTGGGACGAAATCCACGATCGTGATCATCGGTGCCGGCAGCGTCGTCTTCACCAGGGAGCTGCTCGGGGACATCCTGTCACGATCGGCATCGGCGGCATCTTCCGCGGACTGCGGACATTCCCGGTGCTGGCCGGTATCGCCGCCGACATGGCGGCGCTGTGCCCAGACGCCTGGCTGCTGAACTACACCAACCCGATGGCCATGAACGTCGCCTACCTGCACCACGTCGCCCCGCGGCTGAAGGTGCTCGGGCTCTGCCATTCCGTGCACTGGACGATGGTCGGGTTCTGCGAGCTGATCGACATACCGTTCGACGAGTGCACCTACTGGTCGGCCGGGGTCTACGAGCGGAACTGGTGACAATCGAGTCATTGCCCATCGAACAGGCCGGCATTCCGACGCCCACCGACCAGTGGACCTGGGACGACCTCCGGGCCGCCGCGGCCAAGCTGAACGATCCGGCCAAGAGCCAGTACGGCTGGCTGCTGGCCGCCTATGCCCTGGGAAGCCGGCGGTGACATCCTGTCGCCGGACAACACTCACGCCGTGTTCAACTCCGAGACCGGCGTCAAGGCACTGACCGTGCTGCAGCAGATGGCCGTCACCGACATGTCGATCAACCTCGACACCACCAACAGCAACGGCACCAAGCTGATGAACAGCGGCAAGATCGGGATGCTCGTCACCGGCCCGTGGGATCTCAGCTCGCTGTCCGACATCCAGTACGGCGTACAGATGCTGCCCACCTTCGCCGGATCCAGCGGTGGCCACCAGACCATCTCCGGCCCGGACAACTGGGTGGTGTTCGACAACGGCGAGGCCCGCAAGAAAGCCGCGGTCGACTTCGTCAAGTGGGACTTCGGTCTGGTGAACGCCGCGCTCAACGCTGTCGGGATCAGCTCCCAGCCGTTTCGTCGCGACCTTCATGGGCAACCCGCCGATGAGCCTGATGACGGCTGCCGTGCACGCTGGCGTCCTGCGGATCGCCTGCGCGGCCGTACACCCTGTGGCGGCACCGGATGGGCCCGCTGTCGGCGGCGTGCGGCCCGAACACGTGACGGTGCAAGCCGGTTCGGCGCAGCGCAACGGTGCCGTACCGGCAGTGGTGGACTTTTGCGAGCCGCTCGGCAGCCATGTCTTGGTGCACACGCTGGTTCCCACCGAGGGTGAGCCGGCGCGAGTGGTCGCGCAGGCGCCGCCCGGTGTGTTCTTCGACCCCGGCGCCGCGGTGAGTCTGTCCCTGGCGCCGGAAAAGACGTATCTGTTCGACGCCGACACCGGGTCAGCGGTGGGCTCGCGCGAACGGATTGTCCTCGGCTGAGATTGTGCTGCAGCCTATTTCGCGCCGGCGACGACGACCTCGAGGTTGCGGGTCTCCGCAGCGAGGCGGTCCTCCTCGGCGATGTCGGCATCGGTGACCAGCGTGCGGATCACCTCGGGCCCGCAGATGCGGGCGAACGTCACCTTGCCGATCTTGGAGCTGTCGGCCACCAGCACCGTGCGCGCGGCCTGCTGGATGAACGCCAGGTCGGTGTGCGCCTCCATCTCGTCGTGGGTGGTGCACCCGCCCGAGGCAGTGAATCCGTCGGCCCCGACGAAGGCGATGTCGAAGTGGTACTGCGCGATCATCGCCTCGGCGGCGGGCCCGACCAGTTCGTAGGAAGCGTGTCTTGCCTTGCCGCCCACCACGATCAGGCGAATGTTGGGTCGCGAGATCAGCTCGGCGGCGGCGATCCCGATGGCCCGCTTCTGCTTGAGCTGGCGAGATGCCTTGTACCGGATCGGCATTTCCAGGCCTGCCGGATTCGGCAGCGCGCCGCCGGGTGTCCGGCGCACCAGGCCCTGCTCGTGAAGGGACTGCAGATCGCGGCGAATCGTGGCGGACGACACCTGGAACTCCTCGGCCAGCCGGACCACGTCGACGCTGCCGCCGTCACCCAACCGGTCCAGGATCTCGCCAAGCCGCTCCGCTTTCACGCACGTGGCCTACGTGTCCACGGCGATCAAAACGAACACTTACGCGCAAGCGGCGCAAGCAGCGGCCCGCGCTCTACTCGACCGTGACGGACTTGGCCAGGTTGCGCGGCTTGTCGACGTCGTAGCCGCGAGCGCGCGCCACCGCGGCGGCAAACACCTGCAGCGGAACCGTGGACAGCAACGGCTGGAAAAGCGTTGAGACGGCAGGCAATTCGAAGATGTGGTCGGCATACGGCCGCACCGTGTCGTCGCCCTCCTCGGCCAGCACGATCGTGACCGCGCCGCGGGCCTGGATCTCCCGGATGTTGCTCAACAGCTTGGCGTGCAGCGTGGCCGCGTTCTTCGGCGACGGCATCACAACGATGACCGGCAGGCCCTCGTCGATGAGTGCGATCGGCCCGTGCTTCAGCTCACCGGCGGCGAAGCCCTCGGCGTGCATGTAGGCCAGTTCCTTGAGCTTGAGCGCACCCTCGAGTGCCACCGGATATCCGACGTGACGCCCCAGGAACAGCACCGTCGGCGACGCCGCGAACCGCTTGCCGAGCTCGGTGATGGGTCCGATGTGCTCCAGTACACGGGCCACCTGATCGGGCATCGCTTCGAGCTCTTTGTACTCCCGCTCGACCTCGTCGGGGTACTTGGTGCCGCGGGCCTGCGCCAGGGCCAGGCCGACCAGATAGTTGGCGGCGATCTGGGCCAGGAAGGTCTTGGTGGCCGCCACGCCGATCTCCGGGCCGGCGCGGGTGTAGAGCACCGCGTCGGCCTCGCGCGGGATCTGACTGCCGTTGGTGTTGCAGATCGCCAGCACCTTGGCCTTCTGGCTCTTGGCGTGCCGGACGGCCTCCAGGGTGTCGGCGGTCTCACCGGACTGCGAGATGGCGATCACCAGCGTGCCTCGGTCCAGCACCGGGTCCCGGTAGCGGAACTCGCTGGCCAGCTCCACCTCCACCGGAAGTCGGGTCCAATGCTCGATTGCGTACTTGGCCAACAGCCCCGAGTGGAATGCGGTGCCGCAGGCGACGATGAAGACCTTGTCGACCTCACGCAGTTCCTGATCGCTCAGGCGCTGCTCGTCGAGCACGATGCGGCCGTCGACGAAGTGACCCAGCAGCGTGTCGGCGACCGCGGTCGGCTGCTCGGCGATCTCCTTGAGCATGAAGTAGTCGTAGCCGCCCTTTTCAGCGGCCGACAGATCCCAGTCGATGTGAAACTCGCGAGCGTTCGCGGCGTCGTCGTTGCCGGCAAAGTCGGTGATCCGATACCCGTCGGCGGTGATCACCACTGCCTGGTCCTGACCGAGTTCGACGGCGTCGCGGGTGAATTCGATGAACGCCGCGACGTCGGAGCCGAGGAACATCTCGCCGGTGCCCACCCCGACCACCAGCGGGGTCGAGCGCCGGGCGGCGATGATGGTGCCGGGGTCGTCGGCGTGGGCGAAGACCAGCGTGAAGTGGCCCTCCAAGCGGCGCAACACCGAAAGCACCGAGGCCTCGAAGTCGCCTGCGGTCGGCCCCTGCCGGTAGGCCCGGGCAACCAGGTGGACGGCCACCTCGGTATCGGTGTCGCTGGCGAACTCCACACCGTCGGTTTCCAGTTCCTGGCGCAACGACGCGAAGTTCTCGATGATGCCGTTGTGCACCACCGCGAACTTGCCCGCAGCGTCGCGGTGCGGATGCGCGTTGCGGTCGGTGGGCCGGCCGTGGGTGGCCCAGCGGGTATGGCCCATGCCCGCGGTACCGGTCAGCGTGGCAGCGTCGGTCTCGGCCAGCGCCTCCTCCAGGTTGGCCAGCCGACCGGCCCGGCGGCGGACGGTCAGCCCGCCGTGGCCGTCGAGAAGGGCCACGCCCGACGAGTCGTAGCCGCGGTACTCCATCCGGCGCAGCGCGTCGACCACGACATCCCGGGCAGGGCGATGCCCGACATAGGCCACGATTCCGCACATGGATAACCAGGGTAGTGCAGCGCTGCGGGCGGGCCGGTGCGTTAGGTTCTTGGGGTGGCCCGGACACGCAAGCTCTTCGCGGCGTTGACCCGCCGCGGACCACATCAGGTTCTGCGCGGCGACCTGGCCTTTGCCGGGCTTCCCGGCATCGTCTACACCCCGGCATCCGGGTTCAATCTGCCTGGTGTGGCCTTCGGCCACGATTGGCTCACAGACGTCGGCCACTACTGTCGCACCCTGGAACATCTCGCCTCCTGGGGCATCGTCGCCGCAGCACCCGACACCGAGCGCGGCCTGGCACCGTCGGTGCTCAACTTCGCCTTCGACCTCGGCACGACGCTGGACATCATCACCGGCGTGCGGTTGGGCCCGGGCCAGATCAGCGTCCACCCCACCAAGCTGGGACTGGCGGGACACGGCTTCGGTGCGTCGGCCGCGGTGTTCGCCGCCGCCGGCCTGGCCGGTGCGGGCGACACCGCACCGAAGGCGGTGGCGGCCCTGTTCCCCGCGGTTACCAAACCGCCCGCCCAGCAGCCGGCGTCGACGTTGCGGGTGCCTGGGCTGGTACTCAGCGCACCCGATGACGCGCTGTCGCTGCGCACCGACGCCCAGGATCTCGCCCGAGTCTGGACCGGCTCGGTGTCGCACATCGTCGCCAAGTCCACTTCCGCCGGCCTGGCCGAGAAACGGCGCTTCGCGCGGTTCCTGGGCCTGCCGGGCTCCGACAAGCGCACGCAGATGACGGTCCGGGCGCTGCTGACCGGATTCCTGCTGTTCCAGTTGACCGGCGACAAGACCTACCGCGAGTTCGCCGACCCCGAGGCGGTGCTACCCAAGACCGAGCAGCCGGATCCCGAGGCGCCGCCGGTGACGCCCGAGGCGCGCATTGTCGCCCTGCTCAGATAGCTGCCAGGGCCGTCCAACACCCACCCCCAGTCAACCAACTGGTTGGTGATATAACGGCGTGATGCGCACCGGAATCTTTCTGGACTACTCGGGCGGCTTCCGGGAGGCCGTCGAGCACATCGTGGTGTTGGAGCAGGCGGGCGTGGACATCGCGCTGGTCGCCGAGGCCTACTCCTATGACGCCGTCAGCCAGCTGGGATACCTGGCCGCCAAGACCTCGACCATCGAGCTCGGCTCGGGTGTCTTCCCCATCTACACCCGCACCCCGTCATTGTTGGCGATGACGGCGGCTGGACTGGATTTCGTCTCCGACGGCCGGTTCCAGCTGGGCATCGGCACCTCGGGTCCGCAGGTGGTGGAGGGCTTCCACGGTGTCCCGTTCGACGCGCCGCTGGGCCGCACCCGTGAGGTCGTCGACATCTGCCGGCAGGTGTGGCGGCGCGAACGGGTGCAACACTCCGGACGCAGCTACCAGATCCCGCTGCCCGCCGAGCGGGGCACCGGCTTGGGCAAGCCACTGCAGCTCATCAATCATCCTGTCCGCGAACGTATCCCGATCACCATCGCAGCCCTCGGACCGAAGAATGTCGAACTGACCGCCGAGATCGCCGAGGGTTGGCAGCCGGTGTTCTTCTATCCCGAGAAGGCCGACATGGTGTGGGGCGAGGCACTGCGGGCCGGAAAGGCCAAGCGCGCACCAGAACTCGGGGAGCTCGACCTCATGGTCGGCGTCTCGCTGGCCATCGGCGACGACGTCGAAGAACGGCTGAGCTGGGCCAAGCCCCATCTGGCGCTCTACATCGGCGGCATGGGCGCACGCGGGCAGAACTTCTATCACAAGCTGGCCACCCGATACGGCTACGGCGAAGTGGCCGACCACATCCAGGACCTGTACCTGGCCGGCCGCAAGACCGAGGCGATCGCCGCGGTGCCCGACGAACTGGTACGCATGGTCTCGCTGATCGGGCCGCGCGGCTTCGTCAAGGAACGCATCGCCGCCTTCGCCGAAGCGGGCGTCACCACGCTGCTGGTCACCCCGGTGACCGCCGACGGCGGCGAATATGTCAGCTACGTCGAGGACCTGCAGCAGCTGCTCCCCTGATCACCGGCGGGCCCGCCGCCCGTTGCTCATCGGCCGGACGAAGGACACGCCGGTCCACATCCGCCACGGCCTGGCTCGGTGCTTACTGGCCGACCTGCGGCAGCTCGTCGGCCGCGATCTCGCAGGGTGTCCGCTCACCGGGCCGACCCGTTGGCTGTCCGTTGCCCTCGGCTGGTGGCGGCTCCTGCCTGGGCGGCGCGGGAGCGACGGCCGGGACCGCGGGCTCCGGCGCGGCGGGTTGCGGGTCGGCAACGGATTCCGTCACCGGGACATCCTGCGCGTCCATATCCGCGGGTTCGACGGAATCGTCCTCGCGGCCGGGGTCGGTGTCCTCGCCGGTGTCTTCGCCGGTGTCCTCGGGTTCGTCACGAGCGTCGTCGCCGGCCGCAACGTCGAGATCAGACAACGGGTCGCCGACCGGAGCGCCGAGCGACCCACCGAACAGACCTGCGAGTACATCAGTGATCTGGCCGACCAACCCGGACAGTCCGCCCGCGACGTCGGGCATG
Organism: Mycolicibacterium sp. CBM1; assembly: GCF_054073305.1. NCBI lineage: Bacteria > Bacillati > Actinomycetota > Actinomycetes > Mycobacteriales > Mycobacteriaceae > Mycobacterium > Mycolicibacterium sp. CBM1. The sequence goes on from NZ_JBSXPP010000007.1 coordinate 231,115, forward strand.
CCCGGAATGCCGGCCGGTGTGACTGTTCCGGCATCGGGCAGCGTCGGCGGCCCCGCCGCAGCGGCCGGCGGGAGCGGCTGCGGCCCAATCGCTTCCGGTGATACCAACAGTCCCGGAGTGGGTTCAGCGATCGAGGGTGCGCTCACCGCCGGCTGCACTGGGAGATTGCGCGCAACGGGCACGGCGCCGACCGGGCCGGACGGCTCACCGAGCGGGGACGTCGACGACGCGCCGGCCGGCAGGCCGGGCACGTCGGGAACCGCGAAATGCACTGCGGGAGAGGTAGCGAGCCGACGTATCGCGTCGTCGTAGGCATCGGCCATCCCGGTGGTCGATGAACGCATCGCGCTCACCCATTCGCCACGGACGTCGGCGTCGACGTACGGTGTGATCTGTCGAGTCACCACCTCGACGGCCTCGGCCCGCTCTCCTGCCCCGCCGGTCACGATCGCGGCCGCGGCCAGCCACGCCGATCGCTCGCCGGCGCACCGCTGGTCGATGGACACCGCCGCCTCGACCCGCTGGTCGACCAGCCGCCACAGGGTGTCCCGCAGTGTCGTGCACGCTTCGGCTGCGGCGTGCACGCCGCCGGCGACGGTGGCCCCGGCGTCGCAATGCTGAATGATGAAATTCTCTGCCCAGGAACCTGATTGGCCATCCCAGACGGCGCTCAGTGCGGCCAGGGCCGCGCGTTGCACGGTCAGGGCCTCGTCTGCGGCCGCGCCGGCCGCACGCAACGTCGCACAGTCGGCGTCGAGCGCCTGCAGATCCAGGCCCTCCACCGCGCCGTACCAGTCCAGGACCGCAGCGGGGTGTGCAGTCAGATCCGGATGCCGATAGCCGACCGCGCGGCAGGCCGAGACGTAGGCCTGGGTATTGGCCACCGACGGCGCGCCCTGCGCCAGCCGGGCGGAAACGTCGAACGTCATCGCAGCGCCGCCTTCAGCTCGGCTTCGGTGTAGTGATCGGCGACAGACCGCAACGCAGCGGCGATCTCCTCCGCGGCGCGCGACCACTGCGCGAGTTCGGCCGCGCAGTGATCCAGCGCGGCGCGCACCGCGCCGCCGCTTGCGGTGTGCGCCCGGCCCGCCGCGGAGCCGTCGAAGCGCAACCGGCTCAAGTGAGTTCGGGACACACCGTCGAGGATGTCGGCGGCAGCGGCGAAACGCTGTGCCACGGCCCGTACCGCGGCGGTGTCCACCCGTGTACTTCCCATACCGGTAGGACGCACGTGCGCCGCCGTTGGTTCCCGGTGGTTGTCGACTCAGCCTTCGGCGCTGACCGATTCGGCGATACGCAGCGCCAGCTGGCGCGCGGTGTCCTCGTCGGCCGCCTCGACCATCACCCGCACCATCTGCTCGGTGCCGGACGGACGCAAGAGGATTCGCCCGGTGTCACCGAGTTCGGCCTCGGCCTGGCGCACTGCGCTCTGCACCGCGGGTGCCTCGGCGACCGTGGCCTTGTCGGCGACCTGGACATTGATCAGGACCTGGGGCAGCGTCTTCATCTGCGCGGCCAGCGCCGCCAGCGACAAACGGGTCTGCGCCATCCTCGACATCAGGCGTAGTCCGGTGGCGATGCCGTCCCCGGTGGTGGCCAGCGCGGGCATCACGATGTGGCCGGACTGCTCGCCGCCGAGCGTGAATCCGCCCGCCCGCAGTTCCTCCAGGACGTAGCGGTCACCGACTCCGGTGGTGCGCACCGTGATTCCGGCCGCGCGCATTGCCAGATGCAGTCCCAGATTGCTCATCACGGTGGCGACGAGGGTGTCGGCGGCCAGTTCACCGGCCTCCTGCATGGCCAACGCGAGGACCACCATGATGGCATCTCCGTCGATGACCTGGCCTGCGGCGTCCACCGCGAGGCAGCGGTCGGCGTCACCATCGTGGGCCAGGCCCAGATCCGCCCCGTGGGCCAATACGGCGGCCTGCACCTGCTCGAGGTGTGTCGATCCGCAACCCTCGTTGATATTGAGGCCGTCGGGTTCGGCGTTGATGGCGATCACCCGCGCACCGGCGGCATCGTAGGCGCGCGGCGCCGCCTGCGACGCGGCGCCGTTGGCGCAGTCGACGACGACGGTGATGCCGTCGAGTCGCTGAGGAGCCGCGCTCCGCACGTGCTGCAGATAGCGCTCCAACGCGTCGGAGGCGTCACGAACTCGGCCGATCTGCGCACCGACGGGCCGCAGACCGGGGCCCTGGGCCACCAGTTCCTCAATGCGGTCTTCCGCGTCGTCGTCGAGTTTGTGGCCGCCTGGGCCGAAGATCTTGATGCCGTTGTCGGGCATGGGGTTGTGCGAGGCCGAGATCATCACCCCGAAGTCCGCGTCATAGGCGCCGGTGAGGTAGGCCACCGCGGGAGTGGGCAGCACACCGACCCGCACCGCGTCGACACCCTCACCGGTCACGCCGGCGATGACCGCCGCCTCCAGCATTTCGCCACTGGCCCGTGGGTCGCGACCGATGACGGCGATCCGGCGCCCCGAGGTTCTGGTGACCGCCAACCGACGCGCGGCTGCGCCGCCGAGGGCCAACGCCAGCTCAGCGGTCAGTTCTCGGTTGGCGACGCCGCGAACCCCATCGGTCCCGAACAGTCGTCCCATGCGGACAAACCTCTCACAACTGCCTACTCAAGACACAACCGACGAGGTTATCGGCCATGTCGCCGCACAACCGTCATTTCACGAGACTGCACCGACGAACACTGCCCGCACCGATGCGGTGCGGGCAGTGGGTGCGTCTGCGGCTAGACCGGCTACCGGCTCTCGGCGGGAGCCGGCGGGGCCGGTTGCGCGCTGGTGGTCGGCGCCATGCTCGGCATGTCGTGGTTGTCCGCCGGGGCGATCTCGGAAGCGCCCGGACCGTTCTGGCTGAACACGTAGCTCAGCCCGCCGGTGGCGCTGGTGCACGGCGGCAAGGTGGCGATCTCGCTGGTGTCGAGTTCGGCCAGTCGCGTCGACAGGTCATCGCCCGGGCACACCGAGGTGGCCAGGGTCTGCGCGCTGGTCAGCGACACGTCCTGGATGACTCCGATCTGCTGGCCGTCGACAGTGAGCGCGACGTTGATCTTGCTGTCGCCGACCACCGACTGCGGTGGCTGCGGTGTCGACGGGGCTGCGTTCGCAAGGCCAAAACCACCCGCGACGAGCAGCGATCCGCCCAGAACGGCACCTGCGGCCGCCTTGGTCATCGTGTTCATGTTCGCTCCTTTTCTTCTGCGTTAGTGGCAGGGAACCAGAGCTGCGCGAGCTATCACCCCACAGCCGGCGAACGAGGACATCGACCCCCGAAGAGTCCCATCTCCTACCTCGGCTGCCGACGTTTCCGCCGGCTGCTACAGGGTTTGCCGATGGCCGGCGAACTCAAACCGAAATTTAACAATCGGCGCCGGCACCCACTCTGAGCTGGGCGTTAACCGTGTGACTCACCGCACAACGCACTCGCCGGGCGCTTCCAGCAGGACTGGAAGACACCCGGCGAGTGCGTTGCGTCGGCGAACGCCGCAGATCAGCGCTTGCTGTACTGCGGCGCCTTACGGGCCTTCTTGAGGCCGTACTTCTTACGCTCGATGGCACGCGGGTCACGCGTGAGGAAGCCGGCCTTCTTCAGGGCCGGCCGGTCCTCAGGCTGCACCAGGATCAGCGCGCGGGCGATTGCCAGGCGAAGCGCGCCGGCCTGACCCGAGGGGCCACCACCGTCGAGGTGGGCGTAGATGTCGAAGCTGTCCACCCGGTCGACAGTCACCAGCGGAGCCTTGATGAGCTGCTGGTGCACCTTGTTGGGGAAGTAGGCCTCGAGGGTGCGTCCGTCCAGGTGGAACTGGCCGGTGCCGGGAACCAGGCGAACCCGGACCACAGCCTCCTTGCGGCGGCCAACGGTCTGGATCGGCCGGTCGATGATGACCGGCTCACGCGGTGCGGCCTCGGCCACGAACTCGGTCACCTCGGTGACTTCGATGACCTCGGGAGCGTCGGGGACCTCGGAAACCTCGGTCGTCACGTCTGTCGTCTCGCTCACTGGTCCACCTGCTTGATGTCGAACGGAATCGGCTGCTGGGCGGCATGCGGATGATCCGGGCCCGAGTAGACCTTGAGCTTCTTCTGGATCTGGCGGCTCAGCTTGTTGTGCGGGAGCATGCCGACGATGGCCTTCTCGACGACGCGGTCGGAATGCTTGGCCATCTCTTCGCCCAGGGTGCGGGACCGCAGACCACCGGGGTAACCCGAGTGGCGGTAGGCCATCTTGCTCTGGAGCTTGTCGCCGCTGACGGCGATCTTGTCGGCGTTGATGACGATGACGAAATCGCCACCGTCGACATTGGGCGTGAATGTCGGCTTGTGCTTGCCGCGCAGCAGAGTGGCTGCTGCAACGGCGAGCCGGCCGAGCACCACGTCGGTGGCGTCGATGACGTACCACGAACGCGTGGTGTCACCTGCCTTCGGCGTGTACGTAGGCACAGCGCTACTACCTCTCGTTTCAGGGCTTGCGGCCCCGGATGGTGGTCCCGGTGTCCCGGGTGCCGGTCGGGGCGACACGGTGGGGTTGAATTCCCGGCGACCAACACTGACCCGGGGACCCGGCTTACGCCGCGGGTGACCCCGCGGGCGTACCGCACGCCGACGTGGCAGCTTACCTGCGGAAATACCGCCAGGTCAAAACGCCTTGGCGCGGTCGTAGACGATGTTGGCGACGGCGCGGACGTACCGGGTCCCGCCGGCGTCGGCCATGGTGGCCGAGATCGTCGCCATCCGCCGCCCGATCCGCTCGGTGCTGGTGGCCAGGGTCAGGGCGCGGCCGTCGACCGGCGGCGAACGGAAGTAGTAGACGGAGAGGTCGGCCAACGTGTAGTCGTCACCGGCACCGGTATGGGCCTGGCCGGCCAGGGAGCAGGCCTGCCCGACGATCGCCGCGATCACCCCGCCTTGGATGGCGCCCAGCGGATTGGCCATCCACGGCTGCGGCAGCACCGTCATCACCGGGTCGGGCTCGACCGCGACCGTCATCTGCAGCAGTTCGCACAGCGGTCCGCGGGCGATCTCGCCGCGGCTGATCGCAGTCAGGATCTGCCGTCCGCTGTAGTCCGGGTCAATGGCCGACAGCGTGGTGTCGACCACAGACAGTGCCGGCTGCCCCACCGTGTCGGCCGCCGCGACCGTCGCCTTGTCCAGCGCCTGCAGCGCGTCGGTGGTTCGCCCGACCCGCACCGCCCTGGCCACCCCCGAGCAGACCACGTCGTGCGCGGCGTTGGTGACGGTCACCGTGGCGGTGCCGTAGGAGTCGTCATGGTGGGCCAGCGCCGCCACCGCGCGCAGACGGTCCCCGACGCGGGCCCGCACCCCCGCAGTGAGCGCCAGCCAGGACTGCACAGTGGCCACCGGCTCGGCGAACGTGTACCAGTAAACGCCGCTGGTGACCGACTCCGCCGCGACCGCATAGGTCGGCATCTCCACCACGCCCCGGTGGTCGACCAGGCCTGCGGTGACCTGCTGCTCGATCGCTATGCCGGTCTCGCCGACCACACCGGCACCGACCGAGAAAGCCGCCTGCGGTCCGTGTGCGGTGCTCATCAGCTGGCATCCTTACAGACGATGGAGGGAGAACCATGCCCGAATCGCCGTACCAGGATGCCGGCTTGTCGGCGGAGCAACGGACCGAGGATCTGCTCTCCCGGCTGCCGCTGCCGGACAAGGTGGGGCTGCTGTTCCACACGATGGCCTTGCCGACCGGTGTCGACGACGTCGTCCCCCTGTTCGGTGACCGCTCGTTGCGGTCACTGCTGGACAAGGGACTCAACCACTTCAACGTCCTGGGGTCCCTTCCCGACGGGCGCTCGTTCGCCCAGTGGCACAACAACGTTCAGCGTGCCGCGCTGCAGCGGCCATTCGGCATTCCGGTCACTTTCTCCACCGACCCGCGCAATCACTTCGGTGACAACCCGTTGACGCAGATGATGGCGGGACCGTTCTCGCTATGGCCCGAGCCGCTCGGCCTGGCGGCGATCGGATCGACCGAGCGGGTAAGGGAATTCGCCGACATCGTGCGGCAGGAGTATCTGGCGGTCGGCATCCGGCTCGCGCTGCACCCGCAGCTCGATCTGGCCACCGAGCCGCGATGGTCGCGGATCAACACCACGTTCGGTGAGGACGCCGACCTGGTCGCACGCCTGGGCACCGGCTACGTGCACGGTCTGCAGGGCGAGCGCCTCGGCGCCCACGGCGTGGCGGCGATGATCAAACACTTCCCCGGCGGAGGACCCCAGAAGGACGGCAACGACCCGCATTTCGCCTGGGGACGCGAACAGATCTATCCGGGCACCAACGCCGATTATCACCTCAGGCCGTTCCGCGCCGCGCTCGAAGCGGGGGCCGCAGCGGTCATGCCATATTACGGAATGCCGGTCGATACCCATTGGGAGGAAGTGGGTTTCGGGTTCAACAAGTCGGTCATCACCGGCTTGTTGCGCGAGGAGCTGGGCTTCGACGGCCTCGTGTGCACCGACTGGGGGCTGATCAGCGATCATCCCGGTATGGGCGAGTTGGGCGTGGCCCGGGCCTGGGGTGTGGAAGGCCTCAGCCGCGAGGACCGGGTGGTAAAGGTGCTCGACGCCGGCGTTGACCAATTCGGCGGCGAGGACTGCACCGATGTCCTGCTCGGCTTGGTGCGTAGCGGACGGATCAGCGAATCCCGCATCGACGCCTCTGCCCGGCGGGTGTTGCGGATGAAGTTCCAGCTGGGCTTGTTCGACGCTCCCTTCGCCGACGAGGAGCACGCCGCGATCACCGTCGGGCGGGCGGACTTTCGCGCTGCAGGGATTCGGGCACAACGTGATTCGTTGACGCTGCTGACCAACACCGACCAGTTGCTGCCGCTGGCCCGCGGGGTGAAGGTGTACGCGCCGCACGTCGGTTCCCTGGGCGATGACGGCGTCAAGGTCGACGACCCCGCGGAGGCCGACGTTGCCCTGCTTCGCCTCAAAGCCCCCTACACCCCACGCGCCGAGGGCATGGCTGCTCTGTTCCACCACGGATCGCTGGAGTTCGACGCCGATGAGCTACGCCAGATCCTCGACGTCTGCGACACACTGCCCACCATCGTCGACGTCTATCTGGACCGGCCGGCGGTCCTCACACCACTGGTCGATACCGGCGCGGCCGTCATCGTCAACTTTGGGGTGACCGAATCGGCTCTGCTCGACGTGCTGTTCGGCAAGTCGGCGCCGGGCGGCTCACTGCCGTTCGATCTGCCCCGCTCGGACGCGGCGGTGGCGGCCAGCCGCACCGATGTCCCCTTCGACACCGCCGACCCGTTGTTCCGGTTCGGTTTCGGCCTGCGCTACGGCGAGGCGTAAATCGGACTGAAACCACCGCGCAGCGGCGGATTCTCGACCGCCGGGTCCTGGCTGGGGCGTGCCCGTCAGGGACAGGGCATCGGCAAGGAGATGCGCCAGCCGGCACTGCACCTGATCTTCGCGGGGTTCGACGCGGACGCCGCCCGCACCCGGGCCTGGCAGGACAACGCGGCCTCGCTGGGGGTGACGCGATCACCGCCGTACACCGAGATCGCAAGCTCGCGTGAGACGCGACGACATCCACCTCGTCGGAATCGCGCCCGCGCGTGAACTGTTGGGGACTCAGCGGTAGTCGATGACCACGCGGCCGTCGATCTGGCCGCGTTCCATGCGGTCGAACACCTCGTTGATGTCGTCGAGCCGGGCGGCCTCCACCGTCGGGTGGATCAGGCCACGGGCGTAGAAGTCCAGCGCCTCGGCCATGTCCTGCCGGGTACCGACGATCGACCCGCGAATCGTCAAGCCCTTCAACACGATGTCGAAGATCGGTGCCGGGAAGTCGCCGGGCGGAAGACCGTTGAACACGATGGTGCCACCACGGCGGGTCAACCCGATCGCCTGCCCGAATGCCTGGGGATGAACCGCCGTGACCAGCACACCGTGCACACCACCGGTGGCCTTCTGCACCTCGGCCACGACATCGCAGTCCTTGGCGTTCACAGTGACCTCGGCGCCGAGCCGGGCGGCCAGCGCCAGCTTGGTGTCGTCGATGTCGACGGCGACCACCCGCAGGCCCATGGCGCGGGCGTACTGCACCGCGATGTGGCCCAGACCGCCGATACCGGAGATCGCGACCCACTGACCGGGCCGGGTGTCGGTGACCTTCAGGCCCTTGTACACCGTGACCCCGGCGCACAGAATCGGCGCCACCTCCAGGGGATCGACTCCGTCCGGGATCCGCGCCGCATAGGCCGCGTTCACCAGCATGTAGCTGCCGAAGCTGCCATCGACGCTGTAGCCGCCGTTGCGCTGGCGCTCGCACAGCGTTTCCCAACCGGTGCGGCAGTATTCGCAGCTGCCGCAAGCCGACCACAGCCAGGCGTTGCCCACCTTGTCGCCGAGCTGGAGGTCGCTCACACCCGCGCCGACGGCGACGACGGTGCCGTAGCCCTCGTGGCCGGGGATGAACGGCGGTTGCGGCTTGACGGGCCAATCACCATGTGCGGCATGAAGATCGGTGTGGCACACACCAGAGGTCTCCAGCTTGACCAATGCCTCGCCGGGGCCGGGAGTGGGCAGGGTGACGTCGGCGACCTGCAGGGGTGCACCGAACTCGGTGACAACGGCGGCCCGCATGGCGCCGACGGTGTCCGTGGTGGCGGGAGCGCCAAGAGTCTGGGTCATTGTCTTATTCCAATCGTGAAAGTGTGTGGGGTATAGAGTCTTTTGGCCTTGCTCAGAAGAAGCCTTGGGCTTTGTTGGAGTAGGAGACGAGCAGGTTTTTGGTTTGTTGGTAGTGGTCGAGCATCATCTTGTGGTTCTCGCGGCCGATACCGGACTGTTTGTAGCCACCGAACGCGGCGTGGGCGGGATAGGCGTGATAGCAGTTGGTCCACACCCGCCCAGCCTTGATGTCACGCCCGGCGCGATACGCGGTGTTCCCGTCACGGCTCCACACCCCCGCCCCCAACCCGTAAAGCGTGTCGTTGGCAATAGCGATGGCCTGGTCGTAATCGGCGAACGACGTCACCGCCACCACCGGCCCGAAAATCTCCTCCTGGAAGATCCGCATCGCGTTGTGCCCGGTGAAAATCGTGGGCTGCACGTAGTAGCCGCCACCCAGATCACCACCCAACTCGGCACGCTCACCACCGGTCAACACCTTGGCGCCCTCGCTCTTACCGATCTCGATATAAGACAGGATCTTCTCCAACTGATCGTTGGAAGCCTGCGCCCCGATCATCGTCTCGGAATCGAGCGGATCACCCTGACGCACCGCCTTGGTCCGAATCGCCGCCATCGCCAAGAACTCGTCATAGATGTCGGCCTGAATCAGCGACCGCGACGGACACGTGCACACCTCGCCCTGGTTGAGGGCGAACATCGTGAACCCCTCAAGAGCCTTGTCCTGATAATCATCATTGGCCGCCATCACATCGGAGAAAAAGATGTTCGGGCTCTTACCCCCAAGCTCCAACGTCACCGGGATCAGATTCTGGGACGCATACTGCATAATCAACCGACCCGTAGTGGTCTCCCCGGTAAACGCGATCTTGGCGATCCGATTACTCGAGGCCAACGGCTTACCCGCCTCCACCCCAAACCCGTTGACCACATTGAGCACCCCCGCCGGCAACAAATCCGCAATCAACGACACCAAATACAGAATCGAGGCCGGGGTCTGCTCGGCCGGCTTGAGCACCACCGCATTACCCGCCGCCAACGCCGGCGCCAACTTCCACACCGCCATCAAAATCGGGAAGTTCCACGGAATGATCTGCCCCACCACCCCCAACGGCTCATGGAAGTGATACGCCACCGTATCCTCATCGATCTGCGACAACGAGCCCTCCTGCGCCCGGATCGCCGCAGCGAAATACCGAAAATGATCCACCGCCAACGGAATATCCGCCGCCAACGTCTCCCGAATCGGCTTACCGTTATCCCACGACTCCGCCAACGCGATCGACTCCAGGTTCGCCTCGATCCGATCAGCGATCTTGTTCAGGATGACCGCCCGCTCCCCCGCCGAGGTCTTCCCCCACCCCGCAGCCGCCCCATGCGCAGCATCCAACGCCAACTCGATATCAGCCGCCGTCGACCGAGCCACCTCGCAGAACACCTCACCAGTCACCGGCGACGGATTCTCGAAATACTGCCCACCCACGGGCGCCACCCACTGCCCACCAACGAAATTCTCATAACGACCCAGGAAAGACATCAACGATCCCTC